>NZ_JBBWCB010000116.1:0-16899 GCF_039888995.1 Pseudomonas rossensis
CCCCTTCTGCAAGCCCGGATGCCATGCTGACTTGGTTACAACGCAATACCCTGACCTTCCCGCCCCTGGAAAAAGCCATGCGCGATCCCAACGGGCTGTTGGCCGCGGGCGGGGACCTGTCCGCCGATCGTCTGATTCAGGCCTATCGCCACGGCTGTTTTCCGTGGTTCTCGGAAGGCCAGCCGATTCTCTGGTGGTCGCCGGATCCGCGCACCGTACTGTTTCCCGACGAACTGCATGTCTCCCGCAGCCTGAACAAACTGCTGCGCCAGCAACGCTATCAAGTGACCTTTGATCAGGATTTTGCCGCGGTCATCCGCGCTTGCGCCGCGCCTCGGGATTACGCCGACGGCACCTGGATCACAGAAGCCATGCAGAACGCCTACCTCGAGCTGCACAGGCGTGGCTACGCCCATTCGGTGGAAGTCTGGGACCAGGACGAACTGGTCGGCGGGCTCTATGGCCTGGCGATGGGTCAGCTGTTTTTCGGCGAGTCCATGTTCAGCCGCGCCGACAACGCCTCGAAGTATGGCTTTGCCACACTGGTCCGACATCTGAAAGACTCAGGCTTTGTGCTGATCGACTGCCAGATGCCGACCGACCATCTGCACAGCCTCGGCGCCCGAGCGATTCCTCGCAGCGAGTTTGCCGACTACCTTGCGCAGCATCTGGATCAGCCGGACAGCGCCGCCTGGGTTTGCTGAGCGACTTTTACGCGAGTGGCTTACACTTAATCAAAAGCTTATCCCGAGGGTTGATCATGACCGAGTTGGCGCGTTTGAAGTTCTATGCCACTCAGCCCCACTCTTGCAGTTATCTGCCCGAGGAGCAGGCCACGACCTTGTTCCTCGACCCTAGTCAGCCCATGGATGTGCATGTCTATGCAGACCTGTCTGAAATGGGTTTCCGTCGTAGCGGCGATCATCTTTACCGGCCTCATTGCCAGAATTGCAATGCGTGCGTACCGGCGCGCATCCCTGTGGCGCAATTTTCGCCCAACCGCCAGCAGAAACGCATCTTCAAACGCAACGTCGACCTGCAGGTGCGCCCTGCCAGGCCGCTATTCAGCGAAGAGTATTTCGACCTTTATCAGCGGTATATCGAACAGCGTCACGCCGATGGCGATATGTACCCGCCGAGTCGCGATCAGTTTGCGACGTTCCTGGTACGTGACCTGCCGTTTTCCCGATTCTACGAATTCCGTCTCGAAGGACGACTGGTGGCGGTGGCCGTCACCGACTTGCTGCCGAACGGTCTGTCGGCGGTCTACACCTTCTACGAGCCGGCTGAAGAACGCCGCAGCCTGGGGCGTTATGCGATTCTCTGGCAAATCGCCGAGGCTCAGCGTCTGGGGCTGGAAGCCGTCTATCTGGGCTATTGGATCAAAAACTGCAAAAAGATGAGTTACAAGACTCAATATCGCCCTATCGAACTGCTGATTAATCAGCGCTGGGTCATCCTGAACTAGAGCAAGCCGTAAACCCCTTGGCTTAAACCCCATTTTTCGGGCACAATGCACGCCGCTTTTGCCTGGCGCAGTTGCACCGGGCCATTCATTGGACACCGAGGGCTTTACTGCATGTCGAAAGAAGACAGCTTCGAAATGGAAGGCACTGTCGTCGACACCCTGCCCAACACCATGTTTCGTGTGGAGTTGGAAAATGGGCACGTCGTAACCGCGCATATCTCCGGCAAGATGCGCAAGAACTACATCCGTATTCTTACCGGTGACAAAGTGCGCGTCGAGCTGACGCCCTATGACTTGAGCAAAGGGCGCATCACTTACCGCGCTCGCTAATCAAGTCAATACAAAACGCCCGGTTTATGCCGGGCGTTTTTGTTTGTCTGCGATTTGATGGATCAACACCATCCCCTGTGGGAGCGAGCTTGCTCGCTCCCACAGGGGATGTGCCAAGCTTTCAAAATTCAGCAGAAAGCAAAAGGCGCCTTTCGGCGCCTTTTGCTTTCTTGCGATAACTGTCAGGCCATTTCAGCCGTGGTCTCGAAGTCGAAGGTCAGCTCGCCGTCCTTGAGATCGATGTGAACCACACCACCATGGTCGGCCAGTTCGCCAAAGAGGATCTCTTCCGCCAGCGGACGCTTGATCTTGTCCTGAATCAAACGCGCCATTGGTCGAGCACCCATTGCCGTGTCGTAGCCACCCGCTGCCAGCCAGCTGCGCGCCGCGTCCGTCACTTCCAGCTGCACACGCTTGTCTTCCAGCTGCGCCTGAAGCTCGGTAAGGAACTTGTCCACCACACTTTTGATGACCTCATGGCTGAGGCGACCAAACTGGATAATGGTGTCAAGACGGTTGCGAAACTCTGGCGTGAAGCTCTTCTTGATCACTTCCATCGCATCGGACGAGTGGTCCTGATGGGTGAAACCGATCGAAGCGCGAGCGGCCGTTTCGGCACCGGCGTTGGTCGTCATGATGACGATCACGTTTCGGAAATCCGCTTTTCGCCCGTTGTTATCGGTGAGCGTACCGTGGTCCATGACCTGCAGCAGCAGGTTAAAGACTTCCGGATGCGCCTTCTCGATTTCATCGAGCAACAGCACGCAGTGAGGTTGCTTGGTGATGGCTTCGGTGAGCAGACCGCCCTGATCGAACCCGACATAGCCTGGAGGTGCACCGATCAGACGCGATACGGTGTGGCGTTCCATGTACTCGGACATGTCGAAGCGAACCAGCTCGATCCCCAACGCCTTGGCCAGCTGACGCGCCGCTTCGGTTTTACCGACACCGGTAGGCCCTGCGAACAGGAACGAACCGACGGGCTTGTCAGGCGACTTGAGGCCGGCACGGGACAGTTTGATCGCGGTCGACAGCGAGTCGATCGCGGCATCCTGGCCAAATACCGTTAGCTTCAGGTCACGCTCAAGGTTACGCAGCAGCTCTCTGTCGGAGCTGTTGACGTGCTTAGGCGGAATCCGCGCGATTTTCGCAACGATGTCCTCGACCTGAGGTACTTCGATGCGTTTCACGCGCTTCTCGATCGGTTGCAGGCGCTGGTAGGCACCCGCCTCGTCGATGACGTCGATGGCCTTGTCCGGCATGTGCCGGTCATTGATGTAGCGCGAGGCCAGCTCAGCCGCTGCACGCAGGGCTTCATCACTGTATTCAATGCCGTGGTGCGCTTCGAAACGCCCTTTCAGACCGCGCAGGATGCCAATGGTGTCTTCCACCGAAGGTTCCGACACGTCGACCTTCTGGAAGCGCCGGGCCAAAGCACGGTCCTTCTCGAAGATCCCGCGGAATTCCTGGAACGTGGTCGAGCCGATGCAGCGGATATCACCCGACGACAACAGCGGCTTGAGCAGGTTCGAGGCGTCCATGACGCCACCCGACGCGGCACCCGCACCGATAATGGTGTGGATTTCGTCGATGAACAGGATCGCCTGCGGACGTTTTTTCAGCTCATTGAGCAACGCCTTGAAGCGCTTCTCGAAATCGCCGCGGTATTTTGTCCCGGCCAGCAAGGCCCCCAGATCGAGGGAATACACCACGCTGTTGGCCAGCAAGTCCGGCACCTGGTTGTCGACAATGCGCTTGGCCAGGCCTTCGGCAATCGCGGTTTTACCCACGCCCGCCTCACCCACCAGCAACGGATTGTTTTTGCGACGACGCGCCAGGATCTGCGCGACACGCTCGACTTCCAGCTCACGGCCTACCAATGGATCGATACGACCCTGGCGCGCGAGCTCGTTGAGGTTGCTGGCATAAGCATCCAGAGGATTGCTTGAAGAAGAAGACTCACCGCCCTCGTCGTCCTGCATATCTTGCTCACCTTCAGAGTGATCGCCATGCCCCGGCACTTTGGAAATGCCATGAGCGATGTAATTGACGACATCAATGCGCGCAACGCTCTGCTGTTTTAGCAGGAACACTGCCTGACTCTCTTGCTCACTGAAGATCGCGACCAGTACGTTGGCGCCAGTCACTTCGCGTTTGCCCGAGCTCTGTACGTGAAAGACAGCACGTTGCAGAACACGCTGGAAGCCCAGGGTTGGCTGGGTCTCACGATCCTCGTCATGAACGGGGATCAATGGCGTGGTGGAGTCGATGAACTCCTGCAGATCGTGCTTGAGTTTGTCGAGGTTTGCGCCGCAGGCACGCAAAACGGTGGCGGCAGCCTCATTGTCCAATAGGGCCAGCAGGAGGTGCTCGACGGTCATGAATTCATGACGCTTCGAACGGGCCTCCTTGAAGGCAAGATTGAGGGTGACTTCGAGCTCGCGGTTTAACATAGCTTCACCTCATACCCAAGTGGTCGGCGATTAACCGTCCTTCTCGATTTCACAGAGTAGCGGATGCTGGCTTTCCCTGGCGTACTGGTTGACCTGCATGGCCTTAGTCTCGGCGATGTCGCGGGTAAACACTCCACATACTGCCCGTCCTTCTGTGTGGACGGCCAGCATGACCTTGGTCGCCAGCTCGCGATTCAGGTTAAAAAACACCTCGAGCACTTCGACGACGAAATCCATCGGTGTGTAGTCATCATTAAACAAAACCACCTTGTACATCGGCGGCGCCTGTAAAGCAGGCTTTGCCTCCTGAACAGCAATGCCTGCGGAATCGTCGTCGTGTGAATCAGGGCGATCCTGATTGAATGTTAGTCGAATCTGGCTGATTGCATGCATGGAAAGAAAGGTTCGTCAGTTGTGCGAATACAGTGGTGGGGGCGGCCATCGTCGATTTCAACTCCGACTGCCCGGTCACCTTGACTATCGGGAAAACGGTGTTACAACCAATAGAGCCCACAGTGGGTAAAAAAGGTCCGCGGAGTCAATCTTATTTCCAGGAAATGACTGCGGATGAACTGGATGATACTCCAGTGATGGAGTCTGTTGCAGAGGGATATGGGTATGTCAGTCGGTAAGGTGAAATGGTTCAACAATGCCAAGGGGTTCGGTTTCATTAACACCGATGCCAGAGAAGGCCGTGATGAAGACGGTCATCTAATTGATTTCTTTGCCCACTATTCGGCCATTGAGATGGACGGGTACAAGACTCTCAAAGCCGGGCAAGCTGTAAATTTCGAGATCATCCAGGGACCCAAAGGGTTGCATGCAGTGAAGATTACGTCTGCTGCTATCGAGAAGGAACAGACCGCACCTACCACCCAACAGGAAACAGTGTCGAGCTGACGCAACCCGTCATCCAGTCATAAAAAAACCGCCCGAAGGCGGTTTTTTAATGCCTATTCGCTTACATATGCGAAATCAGCGCATCACCGAACGCGGACGAAGACAGCAGTTTCGCGCCTTCCATCAGACGTTCGAAGTCGTAGGTCACGGTCTTGGCCGAAATCGCGCCGTTGGTGCCCTTGATGATCAGATCAGCCGCTTCGGTCCAGCCCATGTGGCGCAGCATCATCTCTGCGGACAGAATCAGGGAACCCGGGTTGACCTGGTCCTTGCCAGCGTACTTCGGCGCAGTACCGTGGGTCGCTTCGAACATCGCAATGGTGTCAGACAGGTTCGCACCCGGTGCGATACCGATACCCCCCACTTCCGCTGCCAGGGCGTCGGAGAGGTAGTCGCCGTTCAGGTTCAGGGTCGCGATCACATCGTATTCGGCCGGGCGCAGCAGGATCTGCTGGAGCATGGCGTCGGCGATGGCATCCTTGACGATAACGTTCTTTCCGGTTTTCGGGTTTTTGAACTGCATCCACGGACCGCCATCGAGCAGGGTCGCGCCGAATTCTTCAGCTGCCACTTCGTAGGCCCACTCCTTGAAGGCACCTTCGGTGAACTTCATGATGTTGCCTTTGTGCACGATGGTCAGCGAGTCGCGGTCGTTGTCGACCACATACTGCAGAGCTTTTCGCGCCAGACGCTTGGTGCCTTGCAGCGAAACCGGCTTGATGCCGATACCGCAGTTTTCGTCGAAACGGATCTTGGTGACGCCCATTTCATCTTTAAGGAACTTGATGACCTTGGTCGCTTCCGGCGAACCGGCTTTCCACTCGATACCGGCGTAGATGTCTTCCGAGTTCTCACGGAAGATCGTCATGTCGACGTCACCTGGCTTCTTGACCGGGCTAGGCACGCCTTCGAACCAACGCACAGGGCGCAGGCAGACATAAAGGTCGAGTTGCTGACGCAGGGCCACGTTCAGGGAACGGATGCCGCCACCGACCGGGGTGGTCAGAGGGCCCTTGATGGAAACCACGTAATCTTTAACTGCGTCCAGGGTTTCCTGGGGTAGCCAGGTGTCCTGATCGTAAACCTGAGTCGCTTTCTCCCCGGCGTAGACTTCCATCCAGGAAATTTTGCGCTCGCCGCCGTAAGCCTTCTTAACAGCAGCATCGACAACCTTGATCATGACCGGGCTGATATCAACGCCAATACCATCACCTTCGATGAAGGGGATGATCGGGTTGTTAGGAACATTGAGAGAATGGTCCGCGTTGACGGTGATTTTGTCGCCGACTGCTGGAACCTGAATCTTCTTGTATCCCATGCTGAACTCCATTGTTTGGATTGAACATCTGGCTTCGTTCGAGCGTACCCCAGTTAAATCGGCACGCAAACCCTATGTTCCAACCATCTGCCGCAAAGCTGCACAGTTCGCGACGTACAAGCCTGAAAGCAAAGGGAAAAGCGCCAAACTCAAGCACGGTGCAAGACTCTACGCCCCACTCGCCCCTGCGACCTTTAGACCAATGGACGATAATCGTTACCTATGAACCATCGGCAGATTGCCAGCTACCTATGTATAATGCCGCCCGCTGACCACAGAGTCACGACGGCCGACCGCTCTATGACGAGACCCTCGGCCCGAAAAAGCCGGACTGTTACCGCAGTCCACTCGCTTGACGCTCGACTGATGCACCCAACATCACCGCGAAGAAATCTCGACATTCGGCTCATGGATGACTTTGAACGAACGCGCTTACCCGGCGCCCCTCGAGTTTTTCTGCGCACGCTTTAGCAAAGAAGAGAGAGTTAATCCGAATATGCCCACCCGCTCGAAGATCATCTATACCTTCACCGACGAAGCTCCCGCCCTCGCCACCTATTCACTGTTGCCTATCGTAGAGGCCTTCACCGCCTCCGCTGATATCGCCGTGGAAACCCGCGATATCTCTCTTGCAGGGCGCATCCTGGCCAGCTTCCCCGAGCAACTGAGTGACAAAGCCGTAGCCGACCACCTCGCCGAACTGGGCGACCTGGCCGTTACGCCTGAAGCCAACATCATCAAGCTGCCGAACATCAGCGCCTCGGTTCCGCAACTGCAAGCCGCGATCAAGGAACTGCAAGCCCAGGGCTTCGCACTGCCTGACTACCCGGAAACCGTGACCAGCGACGCCGACAAGCTCGCCAAGTCGCGTTACGACAAGATCAAGGGCAGCGCCGTGAACCCGGTACTGCGCGAAGGCAACTCCGATCGTCGTGCACCGCTGTCGGTCAAGAACTACGCGCGCAAGCACCCGCACAAAATGGGCGCCTGGGCTGCGGACTCCAAGTCCCACGTCGCGCACATGAGCACCGGCGATTTCTACGGCAGTGAAAAAGCTGCCCTGATCGACGCCGCTGACGCCGTCAAAATCGAACTGATCGCTCAAGACGGCACCACCACCGTCCTGAAAGAAAAAACCACCGTACAAGCCGGTGAGATCCTCGATTGCGCGGTCATGAGCAAAAACGCTCTGCGCAGCTTCATCGCTGCCGAGATCGAAGACGCCAAGCAAAAAGGCGTGCTGCTGTCGGTTCACTTGAAAGCCACCATGATGAAGGTCTCCGACCCGATCATGTTCGGCCAGATCGTTGCCGAGTTCTATAAAGACGCACTGGCCAAACACGCTGACGTGCTGGCACAGATCGGCTTCAACCTGAACAACGGCATCGGCGACCTGTACGCTCGCATCAAAGCCCTGCCGGCCGAGCAACAAGCGCAGATCGAAGCGGACATCCAGGCGGTCTACGCCGATCGTCCGTCGTTGGCCATGGTCAACTCCGACAAAGGCATCACCAACCTGCACGTGCCGAGCGACGTTATCGTCGACGCCTCGATGCCGGCGATGATCCGTGACTCCGGCAAAATGTGGGGCACTGACGGTCAGCTGCACTACACCAAGGCTGTGATCCCGGATCGCTGCTACGCCACCATCTACCAGGCGGTAATCGAAGACTGCAAGCTGCACGGCGCATTCGATCCAACCACCATGGGCAGCGTGCCAAACGTTGGCCTGATGGCGAAAAAAGCCGAAGAGTACGGCTCGCACGACAAGACTTTCCAGATCAAGGCCAACGGCGTAGTTCGGGTTTCCGATGGCGCTGGCCGCGCTCTGCTGGAACAGTCGGTTGAAGCCGGCGACATCTTCCGCATGTGCCAGACCAAAGACGCGCCGATCCAGGATTGGGTCAAACTGGCCGTCAATCGTGCCCGCGCAAGCGCAACTCCAGCGATCTTCTGGCTGGACCCAATGCGCGCCCACGACGGCGTTGTAATCGAGAAGGTTCAGGCTTACCTGAAGGATCACGACACCTCCGGCCTGGACATCCGCATCATGTCGCCCGTCGACGCGATGGCCTTCACTCTGGGTCGCACCCGCGAAGGCAAGGACACCATCTCGGTGACCGGCAACGTACTGCGCGACTACCTGACTGACCTGTTCCCGATCATGGAACTGGGCACCAGCGCCAAGATGCTGTCGATCGTTCCGCTGATGAACGGCGGCGGTCTGTTCGAAACCGGCGCCGGCGGTTCGGCACCGAAGCACGTTCAGCAGCTGCTGGAAGAGAACTTCCTGCGCTGGGATTCCCTGGGCGAGTTCCTGGCCCTGGCCGCTTCCCTCGAGCACCTGGGTGTTACCTACAACAACCCTAAAGCGCTGGTGCTGGCCAAGACCCTGGATCAAGCCACGGGCCAGTTCCTGGACAACAACAAGTCGCCATCGCGTAAAGTCGGCAACATCGACAACCGCGGCAGCCACTTCTACCTGGCGCTGTACTGGGCTCAAGCCCTGGCTGCACAGACTGAAGACGCTGCACTGCAAGCGCAGTTCGGCCAGCTGGCCAAGACCCTGACCGAGAACGAAGCAACCATCGTTGCCGAGCTCAACGCCGTTCAGGGCAAGCCAGTGGACATCGGCGGTTACTACCACGCCAATGCCGAGCTAATCAGCAAGGCCATGCGCCCAAGCAACACCTTCAACGCCGCGATCGCTGCGCTGGTTTAAGGTTGTAAGGATGCAAAGAAGCCCCGGCCCTGCGCCGGGGTTTCTGTTTGTGGCACACACTACCTTTGTAGCAGCTGCCGAGCACCGCGAGGCTGCGAAGCAGTCGTAAAACCAGACACTTCGGTCTTACAGATAAACCGCGGTGACTGGATTGGCGACTGCTTCGCAGCCGAACGCTGCCTCGCGGTGCTCGGCAGCTGCTACACACCACACAAGACCGAGGTATTTTCATGGATTGGCTACCCCACATCACCGTCGCGACCATCGTCGAAGACAACGGCCGCTTCCTGATGGTCGAAGAATCCAAGGGCGGACGAACGGTGCTCAACCAGCCCGCCGGCCACCTCGACCCGGACGAAACCCTGATCGAGGCCGCGGTGCGTGAAACCCTCGAAGAAACCGGCTGGGACGTCGAGCCGACCGGCGTGGTGGGCATTTACCTCTACACCGCTCCGAGCAACGGCGTGACTTATCAGCGGGTCTGTTTCACCGCAAAACCGATCAAACATCACCCCGACTATCAGCTGGACGACGGCATTGTCGGCGCAAAATGGCTGACGCGTGACGAACTGCTGGCACAGCGCGCAAACTGGCGCAGTGAGCTGATCATCCGCTGTATTGATGATTATCTGGACGGCAAACTCTTCGGCCTCGAACTGATCCGCCCTTCTCTTTAGCCTTGCGGGCTTCGGCCTGTTAGAATCGCGTCCTTTTTCAAGACACTCATTGAATCCCTATGCGTGATCCAGCCCCTTCTGACACACAAAAGAAGCGCGTCATTGTCGGCATGTCCGGCGGCGTGGACTCTTCCGTTTCCGCTCTCTTGCTGATCGAGCAGGGTTATGAGGTGGAAGGCCTGTTCATGAAGAACTGGGAAGAAGACGATGGAACGGAATACTGCACCGCCATGGATGACCTGGCGGACGCCCAGGCCGTGTGCGACAAGATTGGCATCAAGCTGCACACCGCCAACTTCGCCGCCGAGTACTGGGACAACGTGTTCGAGCACTTCCTGGCCGAATACAAGGCCGGTCGCACGCCGAACCCGGACATCCTGTGCAACCGCGAGATCAAGTTCAAGGCGTTCCTCGACTACGCCATGATGCTTGGCGCCGACCTGATCGCCACCGGTCACTACGTGCGTCGCCGTGATATTGATGGCCGCACCGAACTGCTCAAGGGCCTGGACCCGAACAAGGACCAGAGCTACTTCCTGCACGCCGTCGGCGGCGAACAGATCGCCAAGACCCTGTTCCCGGTTGGTGAGCTGGAAAAACCCGAAGTACGCGCGATTGCCGGGAAACACGACCTGGCCACCGCGAAGAAAAAGGATTCCACCGGGATCTGTTTTATCGGCGAACGCCGTTTCAGCGACTTCCTCAAGCAGTACCTGCCGGCCCAACCGGGCGAGATCAAGACCACCGAAGGTGAAGTTATCGGCCGTCACCACGGCTTGATGTATCACACCATCGGCCAGCGTCAGGGCCTGGGCATTGGTGGCTTGAAAGACGCTAGTGACGAGCCTTGGTACGTGCTGATCAAAGACCTGGAACACAACGAATTGATCGTTGGCCAGGGCAATGACCATCCGTATCTGTTCTCCCGCGCCCTGCTCGCTTCAGACATCTATTGGGTCAACCCGATCGACCTGAGCGAACCGCGCCGGCTGACCGCTAAAGTCCGCTATCGCCAAAGCGACCAGCCGTGCACGCTGGAAAAAACCGCCACCGGCTACCGCGCAACCTTCGATGACCCGCAACGCGCGGTCACCCCAGGCCAGTCCGTGGTGTTCTACGACGGTGAAATCTGCCTCGGCGGCGGCGTGATCGAAGTCGCGGAGCCGTGGACCAGCAAAGGCACTCCTCAAGGCGAGCAGCAATGAGCCCGACTCAGGAGCAACTGACGGCACTGGGCGGCGTGTTCCTCGCCGCCGTGCTGGTCGACAAGATCGCCAAGACCGGCCAGACCACCGAAGCCGGCCTGACCTGCATGCTCGGCAGCCTGCTGATTCGTGATCCCAAGGACACGCTGGAAGTCTACGGCGGCGACGACATCAATCTGCGTGAAGGTTACCGTGCATTGATCGGCGCCCTTGAACGCGACCCGAGCACCCTTCAGCGCGAACCGCTGCGTTACGCCCTGGCGATGCTCGGCCTGGAGCGTCAACTGGCCAAGCGCAACGATATGCTGGATGAGATCGGCAAGCGCTTGCCGCAAATTCAGTCCCAGGTCGAGCACTTCGGCCCGGCTCACGAAAACGTGATTGCGGCCTGCGGTGCGCTGTACCAGGACACCTTGAGCACCTTGCGCCAGCGAATTCAGGTCCATGGCGACATGCGCAACCTGCAACAACCGAGCAACGCTTCGAAAATCCGCGCCCTGTTGCTGGCCGGTATTCGATCGGCGCGCCTGTGGCGGCAGTTGGGCGGTCATCGCTGGCAGCTGGTGATCAGCCGTCGCAAGTTGCTGAAAGAGCTTTACCCGCTGATGCGCAGCAGCTGAACCGCGCCCGCAAGACCTTTTGTAATTTGTAACGCGTAAGACGCTGGTCAGTTGGCAACGGACCGGCGGATTTTTTCATGTATGATACGCGCCCCATTTCGTTGCCCGACTGTCCGAGAACACCCCATGCAGCTTTCTTCGCTCACTGCGGTTTCCCCTGTTGACGGCCGCTACGCCGGCAAAACCCAGGCCCTGCGCCCAATTTTCAGCGAATACGGCCTGATCCGTGCTCGCGTTCTGGTTGAAGTGCGCTGGCTCCAGCGCCTGGCCGCTCACCCTGGTATCAGCGAAGTGCCGGCGTTCTCCGCCGAAGCCAACGCTGTGCTGAACACCCTGGCGGAAAACTTCGCTCTGGAGCACGCCGAGCGTGTCAAAGAGATCGAGCGCACCACCAATCACGACGTCAAAGCCATCGAATACCTGCTCAAAGAGCAAGCGGCCAAGCTGCCGGAACTGGCTGCTGTCAGCGAATTCATCCACTTTGCCTGCACCAGCGAAGACATCAACAACCTGTCCCACGCCCTGATGCTGCGCGAAGGCCGTGATGACGTGATGCTGCCGCTGATGCGCCAAACCGCCGAAGCCATCCGCGAACTGGCCATCCGATTCGCCGACGTGCCGATGCTGTCGCGCACCCACGGCCAACCGGCTTCGCCGACCACTCTGGGCAAAGAGCTGGCGAACGTGGTTTACCGTCTGGAGCGTCAAATCGCTCAAGTCGCGGCCGTTCCGCTGCTGGGCAAGATCAACGGCGCTGTCGGCAATTACAACGCTCACCTGTCGGCCTACCCTGAGATCGATTGGGAAGAGAACGCCCGCGCCTTCATCGAAGACGAGCTGGGCCTGGGCTTCAACCCGTACACCACGCAGATCGAACCGCACGACTACATCGCCGAGCTGTTCGACGCGATCGCGCGCTTCAACACCATCCTGATCGACTTCGACCGCGACATCTGGGGCTACATCTCCCTGGGTTATTTCAAGCAGCGCACCATCGCTGGCGAAATCGGTTCGTCGACCATGCCGCACAAGGTCAACCCGATCGACTTCGAGAACTCCGAAGGCAACCTGGGCATCGCCAACGCACTGTTCCAGCACCTGGCGAGCAAGCTGCCGATCTCCCGCTGGCAGCGCGACCTGACCGACTCCACCGTACTGCGAAACCTCGGTGTCGGCTTCGCCCACAGCGTGATCGCGTACGAAGCCAGCCTCAAAGGCATCAGCAAACTCGAGCTCAACGCTCAGAAAATCGCTGCTGACCTGGATGCGTGCTGGGAAGTATTGGCCGAGCCAATCCAGACCGTGATGCGTCGCTACAACATCGAAAACCCGTACGAAAAACTGAAAGAGTTGACCCGTGGCAAGGGCATCAGCCCTGAAGCACTGCAAACTTTCATCGACGGCCTGGACATGCCAGCCGCCGCCAAGGCAGAGCTGAAACTGCTCACCCCGGCGAACTACATCGGCAACGCTGTAGAGCAAGCCAAACGCATCTGATCGACCGCTTTATCCTTTTGAGACGCCCGGCAGCGCCGGGCGTTTTTTTTCCCGTCTGAAAAGTGCTTTTTTTCAATAGGTTACACATGAATCCTGACATTCCTCTTCAACTTCTGGGCGGCATCACGGCGCGCGAATTCCTGCGCGACTACTGGCAGAAAAAACCCCTGGTGATCCGTCAGGCGATTCCTGAATTCGAAAGCCCGATCGACGCCGACGAACTGGCCGGCCTGGCGCTGGAAGAAGAAGTCGAATCGCGCCTGGTGATCGAGCACGGCGAGCGCCCTTGGGAATTGCGCCGCGGCCCGTTCGCCGAAGACGAATTCAGCAAACTGCCGGAACGCGACTGGACCCTGCTGGTTCAAGCGGTCGACCAATTCGTACCGGAAGTCGCCGAGCTGCTGGAGAGTTTCCGCTTCCTGCCGAGCTGGCGTATCGACGATGTGATGATCAGCTTCGCCGCCCCGGGTGGCAGCGTCGGTCCGCACTTCGATAACTACGACGTATTCCTGCTGCAAGGTCACGGCAAGCGCAACTGGAAAATCGGCCAGATGTGCGATTCCGAGAGCAAGCTGCTGCAACACGCCGACCTGCGCATCCTCGCCGACTTCGAGGCCACCGACGAATGGGTTCTGGAACCGGGCGACATGCTCTACCTGCCGCCGCGCCTGGCCCATTGCGGCGTTGCCGTTGATGACTGCCTGACCTACTCGGTCGGTTTCCGCGCGCCGAGCGCCGCTGAAGTGCTGACCCACTTCACCGATTTTCTCAGCCAGTTCCTGCCGGACGAAGAGCGTTACACCGACGCCGACGCCCTGCCTGCGGCCGATCCACATCAGATCCAGCACGACGCCCTTGATCGCTTGAAAGGCCTGCTCGCCGAGCACATGAGCGACGAGCGCCTGCTGCTGACCTGGTTCGGCCAATTCATGACCGAGCCGCGCTACCCGGAACTGGTGGTGGGTCCGGAAGAGATCGAAGAAGACGACCTGCTCGCCAGCCTTGAGCAAGGCGCTGTACTGATTCGCAACCCGAGCGCGCGCCTGGCCTGGTCCGAAGTCGATGACGACCTGCTGCTGTTCGCCAGCGGCCAGAGCCGTTACCTGCCAGGCAAACTGCGTGAGCTGCTGAAGATGATTTGCGCCGCGGATGCGCTGCACGTCGACAATCTCGGCGATTGGCTGAGCGACGAAGACGGTCGCGGCCTGCTGTGTGAACTGATCAAGCAAGGAAGCCTGGGGTTTGCTGATGAATAAAATTCACGTACGTGTCGCAGACTGGCAAAAGGACAACGCCGAGATCCGGCGCATTCGTGAGACGGTGTTCATCGCCGAGCAATCCGTTCCGCCTGAGCTGGAATGGGATGCTGATGACGCAACGGCGGTGCATTTTCTGGCCTTCGAAGGCGACTTTCCGATTGGCACCGCCCGCCTGCTTCCCGACGGCCACGTCGGCCGGGTATCGGTACTGAAAGACTGGCGCGGATTGAAAGTCGGCGATGCGCTGATGCAAGCGGTGATCGGTGAAGCCGAAAAGCGCGGGCTCAAGCAGCAGATGCTCAGCGCACAGGTACAAGCCACGGCGTTCTATGAGCGCCTGGGCTTCAGCCTGGTCAGTGAGGAATTCCTGGAAGCAGGCATTCCGCATGTGGACATGGTACGGCACTCGGCCTGACACCCTGTGGCGAGGGGGCTTGCCCCCTCGCCACAAAGAACACCACAAAACGCCCCGCCGCCTTCGGATGCCGGGGCGTTTTGCTGTCTACGATTCAACTTGCCCCACGCCGGGCCGACAAACTGGCAATATCAACACTTCAAGATGTCGGAGATAACGGATATGTCCCTACGCACCCTACTCACCACGCTGCTGCTGAGCTGCAGCTTGTCGGTCATGGCCGCCACCGAGATCGTGCCACTGAACTACCACACCAGTGCCGACATGCTGCCGATGGCCCAGGATTTCATCGGCAAGGATGGCCAGGTCAGCTCCTACGGCAACCAGCTAATTGTCAATGCCGATCAGCGCAAGATCGACGAACTTAAAGCCCTTATCGCCCAACTCGACACCCAACCCAAGCGCCTGCTGATCACTGTCGACACCAACGAAAACAACTTTCAGGGGGATCAGGGTTACTCGGTAAACGGTGCGAAACCGAGCCAGACTCGCATCATCAACCGCAGCACCGACAGCCGTGACGGCGGGATTCAGCAGATCCAGGCCAGCGAAGGGGCGCCGGCACTGATCCAGGTCGGCCAGAGCGTCCCGCTCACCAGCACTCAGACCGATTCCTACGGCGATCTGCGAAGCCAGACCGAATACCGCAACGTCACCCAGGGTTTCTACGTCACCGCCAGCGTCACCGGCGACATCGTTCACCTGGCGATCAGTACCAATCGTGACCGCGTGAGCCAGGAACGTCCCGATGTAGTGAATGTGCAAAGTACCGACACAACTGTCACGGGGCGACTGGGTGAATGGATCACCCTGGCTGGCGTAAACCGCCAGACTCAGGCCGACAAACAGGGCCAGACCCGCAGCCACTCGACTCAGGGCCGTGACGACATGACCCTGCGGGTGAAAGTCGATACTTTGGACTAAACCACCGAAAACTGACTGATTAGTCGTATTAGACCAAAGATGTAGTGCTTAAAAATAAGCACTACAAAACGTTTGACGATACAAAAAAGCGAAGGCATGATGGCCTCGCTCCCGCTAATCAGGGGTCCTGGCAAGGGCCTTCGAAGCGCCGTTCGCATCTACCCCGCGAGCCGCTTCGTGTCTGTACCGCCCACAAGGTGTGTTTGACGAGGTTGCCGACTGGAACGAAGTTGTCCCGAGGGACGGAAGCGTAATTAGGTAACCCGGCTCCACACTGAAGTTCGCACCAAGGCCCACGACGCCCGAATGCGCTCGCCAGTTCGCCCTTACCTGCTCACTTCCCCTCGAGCCCATCGTTCATCCCGTCGCCATCCCCGCCGAATCCGACTTGACCATCTAAGCTTCTGGTCAGCGAGCGCATGAATTTTCCACCGCAGAACAACTTTCCGTAAAAGACGCGACGAGGTTTATCTCCATGGCACTGACACGCGAACAGCAAATTGCAGCCCTCGAAAAAGATTGGGCTGAAAACCCACGCTGGAAAGGCGTGACACGCGCTTACTCCGCTGCTGACGTCGTCCGCCTGCGTGGCTCGGTTCAACCTGAGCACACCTTTGCAAAATTGGGCGCCGAGAAGCTTTGGAACCTGGTGACCCAGGGCGCCAAGCCGTCCTTCCGTCCTGAGAAAGATTTCGTCAACTGCATGGGCGCCCTGACCGGCGGCCAGGCTGTACAACAAGTTAAAGCCGGTATCCAGGCGATCTACCTGTCGGGCTGGCAAGTCGCTGCGGACAACAACTCCGCCGAATCGATGTACCCGGACCAGTCGCTGTACCCGGTGGATTCGGTTCCAACCGTGGTCAAGCGCATCAACAACTCGTTCCGTCGTGCTGACCAGATCCAGTGGAAAGCCGGCAAAGGCCCGTGTGACGAAGGCTACATCGACTACTTCGCTCCAATCGTGGCGGACGCCGAAGCCGGTTTCGGCGGCGTACTGAACGCTTACGAACTGATGAAGAGCATGATCGAAGCAGGCGCTGCCGGCGTTCACTTCGAAGACCAACTGGCTTCCGTGAAAAAATGCGGCCACATGGGCGGCAAGGTACTGGTT
>NZ_JBBWCB010000117.1:0-16882 GCF_039888995.1 Pseudomonas rossensis
AACACCGCGAGTTCCGATTTTACGACTGCTGCGCAGCCGAACGCAGCCTTCGGCAGCTGCTACAAGGGGGGCCTTCGTGATGGGTCATCGTGAGATAGACTCAACAGCGAACATCCAACGGTGGGAGTGACAACTGTGGCGGGATTCATATGGACTCGCTGATCACCGCCGCAGCGCAGGCGCTGGCAGCGGGTGATCCGCTCGGCGCGCTGAACCGGGTCGCGTTGCGCGACGATGCGCCGGCGCTGGCGTTGCGGGGTATTGCGATGGCGCAACTCGGCGATCTGGTGCGAGCCAAGGCGCTGGTGCAGAGGGCCGCACGGGCCTTCGGTCCGAAGGAGGCCTTGGCTCGGGCGCGCTGTGTGGTCGCCGAGGCCGAGATCGCGCTGGCCTCCCGGGAATTGGGCTGGCCGGTGAAGGCACTTGAGTCAGCGCGAGTGACGCTGGAGACGCACGGCGATCGAGTGAACGCCGCTCATGCGCGGTATTTGCAGATTCGGCGTTTGCTGCTGATCGGGCATCTCGAAGAGGCTGACGTGCTGCTCGCCGAGCTTGACCCCGCCCCATTACCGCCAGCATTGCGCGCCGCCCACGAACTGGTCGTGGCGGGGATCGCGATGCGACGACTCGAGACGAACAAGGCGCGGTTTGCACTCACAAGAGCCGAGCACGCCGCGCGCGACGCCGATATTCCTGCGCTGACGGCCGAGGTGAAAAACGCTGCCCTTGTCCTGAACACGCCTGTCGCGCGTTTGATTGCCCATGGCGAAGAACGGCCTCTGTTGCTGGATGAGGTTGAAGCGTTGCTCGCGTCCACGTCGCTGGTCGTGGACGCCTGTCGCTACGTCGTGCGTGGTGCCGGCATGTCGGTCTCCCTCGCCACACGCCCGGTCTTGTTTGCCCTCGCACGAGCACTCGCCGAAGCGTGGCCGGCCGACGTTTCGAGGGAAACGCTGATTGCCCAGGCCTTTCGTTTGAAGCACGCCGATGAGTCCCTTCGCGCGCGGTTGCGAGTCGAAGTCGGGCGACTGCGCGCGGCACTTAAACCCTTGGCCGGCGTAACGGCTACCCAGCGCGGGTTTGCGCTGGTGTCGCTGGTTGCCTCTGACGTTGTGGTGCTGGCGCAACACGTCGAAGAGAAGTACGCGGGGGTGTTCGCTTTCCTCGTCGACGGTGAGTCGTGGTCGAGCTCGGCCCTGGCACTGGCCCTCGGTGCCAGCCAGCGCACGGTGCAACGGGCACTCGAGGAATTGGCCCGCGCGGGCAAGGTGCAGTCGTTTGGTCGCGGTCGGGCGCGTCGCTGGATGACCCCGCCGGTGCCGGGTTTCGCGACGACCTTGTTACTCCCGGTGCCACTGCCGGGTGACTAGGATGAACGCCTCCCACCCGTAACGAGGAATGCCAACATGAAACAGTCAGCAGCTCAAATCCTTCGTGAATATGGACCTTTTGCCGGTGTCGACAAGGTGCATGGCGTCACCTGGGACTGCCGGCACGTGTGGTTTGCCACCGGCGACAAACTCAACGCCCTGGACCCTGCGAGCGGCAAGACACTGCGTTCAATCGATGTCGCCGCCCATGCCGGCACCGCCTTCGACGGCCAGCACCTGTTCCAGATCGCCGAGGACCGCATCCAGAAAATTGACCCGCAGACCGGCCGTGTACTCGCGACAATCCCGGCGCCTGGCGGCAGTGACTCAGGGCTGACGTGGGCGGAAGGGACGCTGTGGGTCGGCGAGTATCGGGATCGCAAGATTCATCAGATCGATCCCGAGACCGGCGCGATTCTGCGCACCCTTGAATCCAACCGTTTCGTCACCGGGGTGACCTGGGTCGAGGGTCAGCTGTGGCATGGCACCTGGGAAGAAGACGAGAGTGAGTTACGCCATATTGATTCGACCACCGGCGAGGTGCTGGAGAGCGTGAAGCTGCCGGCCGGCGTCGGGGTGTCGGGGCTTGAATCGGACGGCGGTGATCAGTTTTTCTGCGGCGGCGGTGGCAGTGGGAAGGTGAGGGCGGTGCGGCGCCCCAAATGAGACGTCGCTCAATCGCTTAAGGCGCGCCAAACAACATCGTCCAATAAACCCCCTCATCACTGCGCGCGTCCGCCGCATAGGCTGCGCCCATTTGGGTAAACATCGGATTCATCAGGTTGGCGCAATGCCCCGGGCTGGCCAGCCAGCCCGACATGGCCTTGCTCGGTGAGCCCTGGCCGGCAGCGATGTTCTCGCCGATCTGCCGGCCACGGAAACCAGCGGCTCTGGCCCGGTCTGCAGGCATATCACCGTCGGGGTCCTGGTGGGCGAAGTAGTTGCCGTAGGCCATCGCCTTGCTGTGCCCTTGCGCAGCTGCGCCCAGGGCTGCGCTCCAGGCCAATGGCCGTGCGGCGGCGAAGCGCTGACGACCGCAGAGGCGCGGCTTTGAGCGTGCCGCATTGACCTGTGCCAGCAACGCTTTGCTGACGGCTCGCGAATCACCCACACGACTGTCCAGCACGGGCTGCGCCAGCACCACCTGCCACTCACTCCGGGCGCGACTGACGCCAATGTCGGCGTATTGGGTATCGAGCAACGCCCCGCAGTAATCGCTCTGGAGCATGTCGAAGGCTTCATCGGCATCCTGCGCACCGACCACACGAATCGTGCGCACCGTCACTGCCTGATAACCCGACGCTTTCAATCTATCGCGCAAACCACCGCCGTAACCGATCGGCAAGGCCAGGTTCGACTTCAACGCCAGCGGCGATAACGCTCGACCCGCGCGCCCCAAGCAGCGATCGGGGTGAGCGCGGTAGTCGTTGATGGCTTCCACCAACTGCCTTTCGGCACCGGCGTGGGCGGGGTTGGCGAACAGGTAAAAAAGAGGAATGAAACAGAGCGAGGCAACGCGAACGGACAGGAGGGTTTGGCGCATGGATAGACAGCTCTGAGCGGGCAAGTGGGTTTCACGGCTCGGCTATGACTGGCGCTTCAACACAAGGTTCACGGGCGAAAGAGACATATTTGCGCTGGGCGCAGTGCGTCCGCCAAAGAGGACATGGAGGTGTCGTATGATGGCTTCTTTTGACCCGTCACAAGGATCCACCCATGCCGCTAAGCAAACGCGATCAGGCGCACATCGAGCGTCGCCTGATTGCCACCCTGACCGAGGCGTGTGA
Organism: Pseudomonas rossensis; assembly: GCF_039888995.1. Lineage (NCBI taxonomy): Bacteria > Pseudomonadati > Pseudomonadota > Gammaproteobacteria > Pseudomonadales > Pseudomonadaceae > Pseudomonas > Pseudomonas rossensis. The sequence continues at coordinate 3,158 of NZ_JBBWCB010000117.1, forward strand.
GACGGCCAAAGTGGACATCGTCGGGTTCTGCTGGCTGACCCACGAGGTCGATTACGAGGTGTTCCCCTCCAGCCTGAGGGTCATCTGGGTCTTCGATACGCAGGCCAATAAGGATCAGGCGCTGGCCAGTGGGCAGGGCGAGCGCATGGTCGAGTTGACTGCCAATGCGTTAAACGAAGCGGACGTTCTCGTCAGCCCGGTATCGGCCCATGTGCAGTTCGATTCTGAAGAAGAATGCCAACGCGCCAATGGCGGAAACTGGCAGCAACGCTTGTCGCGCCCGCTCACTTCGAAAACTTCCTCGCCCCGGCCACGCAAAGGATCACCGCGACGGTAACCCCCAGCATGCCGATGCTGACCTGCTCGTGAAGCAGCGTGGCCGCCAGCGCCAAACCAAAAAACGGCTGTAGCAGTTGCAGCTGGCCGACGGCGGCAATCCCCCCTTGGGCCAGCCCGCGGTACCAGAATACGAAGCCGATCAGCATGCTGAAGATCGACACGTAAGCCAGGCTGAACCACGCGGATGGGGTGATTCCCGAGAACGAAGCCGGGGCCATGAACCAGCTCAGCGGGACCATGACGGGCAGCGACAGCAGCAACGCCCAAGAGATCACCTGCCAGCCTCCCAGGGTCCTTGAAAGCTTCGCACCTTCTGCATAACCCAGCCCGCAGGCGAGGATGGCCAGCAGCATGAGGATGTCGCCGGTCGGAGAAGCTGTCAGGCCTTGCGAGACGGCAAATCCCACGACCAAAGCGCTGCCCAGGACTGAGAAGAACCAGAACACCGGCCGTGGACGCTCCCCGCCGCGCAACACGCCAAACACCGCAGTGGCGAGTGGCAACAAGCCAACGAAGACGATGGAATGCGCCGACGTCACGTACTGCAGCGCCAGCGCCGTCAGTAGCGGAAACCCTACTACAACGCCCATTGCCACGATCGCCAAGGGCAGAAGCTGACGCTTGGCGGGACGCTGTTCTTTAAACAGCACCAGCATGCACAGCGCCAGAAGCCCGGCAATCGCCGCTCGGGCAACGGTCAGGAAAACCGGGTCGAATTCCAGCACGGCCAACCGTGTGGCCGGCAGCGAGCCGCTGAAAATCAGCACGCCGATAAACCCGTTGAGCCATCCGCTCGCGGTCTTTTCCGTCATTGGGTTTTGCAGGGTCCGTTCCATATGAGGGCACTCTGAATTTGCAGAGATCCATCGTATGATCGACGATCACTACAATCAAAAAATTGTCATGGATACATCTCGACATGCCTCGCTCACGGTACAAGTCATTAGTGGATGCTTTGGCGGCCGACATCCGGTCAGGCCGATTGTTGCCGGGCACGCGCTTGCCGACGCATCGCCAACTGGCGGCAACAGAAGGGTTGGCATTGGTGACCGCCAGTCGGGTGTATGCGGAGCTCGAAGCCATGGGCCTGGTCAGCGGCGAGACGGGGCGAGGCACGTTCGTGCGGGAGACGTCGTTGCCGCCTGGCTTGGGTATCGACCAGAAAAACGTTGCCGTTGGAATGACCGACCTCAACTTCAACTATCCCTCGCTGCCAGGGCAGGCAGAACTCTTGCGAAATGCACTGCGCCAACTCGCCTCGGGCGGTGATCTGGAGTCCCTGTTGCGCTACCAGCCACACGCCGGGCGTTTGCATGAGCGCGCCTCGGTGGCGCGCCATTTGCTCGCCCGAGGGCTGACAGTGGATGCCGAGCAAGTGTTAATGGTCAGTGGTGCCCAGCATGGGCTGGCCGTGACGATGATGGCGCTGCTGCAACCCGGTGATGTGATTGCTGCGGATGCGCTGACCTATTCAGGATTCATCGTGCTGGCCGAAGCCTTGCACCTTGAAATCGTGCCCATTCCCGTGACCGGACAGGGACCTGATCTGGAGGCGCTGGACAGTCTGTGCCGGAGTCGCCGCGTGCGGGCGGTGTACTCGATGCCGACGCTGCACAATCCGCTGGGGTGGGTGATGAGTGCCGATCAGCGCGATTCGCTGGTGACAATTGCGCGCAAGCATGACTTGCTCATCATCGAGGACGCCGCGTATGCCTTCCTTGCCGAGAACCCGCCGGCACCGATAGCGCAACTCGCACCCGAGAGAAGCGTTTACGTTTCAGGGCTCTCCAAGAGTGTGGCCACTGGACTGCGCGTAGGTTTCGTCGCCGCCCCGGCCGAAAAAGTGCCCGCGCTGGAGCGAACGATCAGGGCGACCACCTGGAATACCCCCGGCGTGCTGACGGCGATCGCGAGCACGTGGCTCGACGATGGCACCGTCATGCAACTGGAAGCTGAAAAACGCCAAGATGCGCAAGCCAGGCAAACCATGGCCGCAGAAGTGCTGGCGGGCCTTCCATGTATTCGCCACCCGTCGTCCTATTTTCTTTGGCTGCCTTTGTCTGAAGATGCGAGGGCAGACCAGATCGCCGCGGCGCTGCTGCGTGAAAAAGTCGCGGTTTCAACCGCTGAGCCTTTTGCGACTTCTGCTCATGTCCCGCATGCGATCCGCTTGGCGCTGGGGTCAGCGGAGATGGGCGCACTTCGAGAGGCGCTTGAAAAAGTTAAGTGGGTGATTGGTGCTTATTCATAGCGCAAAATGAAGGTCACGCTCCCGCCTGGCCTGGCCATTGACGCCGAAGTGGACCTGGGCACCAACGCAGGCGGCTACCTCCTGCAGGCGCGCCTCAACATCAGCCTGCCGGGAATGGACCGCGAAACAGCCCGAGCGCTGGTGGATGAAGGGCACAAGCTGTGTCCGTACTCCAAAGCCACGCGGGGCAACATCAACGTCGAAATCAACCTGGTCTGAGCCGGACCTGTCACGCAATTTGGGCAAGGCATCGCAAGGGTGAAGCTTGGCTTTCGCCCTTGCGATATGGCTTACGTGCCCAATGCCTTCTCTGACCGGCTGGTAAAGCGTCTTCGGTGACCGATAAGCGCAAACTCATCACTCATCGTGACCCTCAACTGAGGTAATGAAGATGAAGCACCTATTCGCGGTTGCTATCGCCACCCTTGCGCTTTGCGCCTCGGCCCTCGCCAGCGTCGCTCCCGCCGCCAATCCCCAGGCCATTCAACCCTTCCACGTCAATGTTGCGGACAAGGAACTCGCCGATCTGCGCAACCGTATCGCGGCGACCCGCTGGCCGGACAAAGAGACGGTTTCCGATCGATCACAGGGTGCACAGCTGGCACAGCTGCAGGAGCTGGTTCGCTACTGGGGCACGAACTACGACTGGCGCAAGGCCGAAGCGCAGCTCAATACGCTGGAGCAGTACGTGACCACCCTCGACGGGGTCGATATCCACTTTATCTGGGTGCGCTCCCCCCACCCGAACGCTTTGCCGATGATCATGACCCACGGGTGGCCAGGCTCCGTGCTCGAGTTCATCAAGGTCGTCGGTCCGCTCACCGACCCGACCGCCCACGGGGGCAATGCGGCAGATGCCTTCGATGTGGTGATTCCATCCATTCCTGGCTACGGCTTCTCCGGCAAACCGAGTGGTATCGGTTGGGATCCGGACCATATCGCGCGGGTCTGGGCGCAGCTGATGCAGCGCCTCGAGTACACCCACTACGTCGCCCAAGGTGGCGACTGGGGCGCCCCCATTACCAGCGCGATGGCGCGCCAGGCGCCGGTCGGATTGCGCGGCATTCACCTTAACCTGCCAGCCACGATACCGGCGGAAGCGAGCGCGGCGCTCGCTGTCGGCGGACCGGCGCCGACGGGATTTTCCGAAAAGGAGCGTGCGACCTACGACGCCGTCGCCACGCTCGTCAAACAGGGAAACCTGGCGTACAGCACGATGATGGCCGCGCGGCCGCAGATGATCGGTTACGGCGCGACGGATTCACCGGCCTTCCTCGCAGCGCTCATGCTCGTGCATCCAGGCTTTGCCCGTTGGACATACGGCGCCGACCCCCAACAGTCGCCGACGAAGGATGAAGTGCTGGACGACATCACGCTCTACTGGCTGACGAATAGCGCCGCCTCGGCAGCAAGGCTCTACTGGGAGAACATGGGGCGAAGCCCTCTTTCTTCGGCCGCACAGAAGACCACCGAGATTTCTCTGCCGGTGGCCGTCACCGTGTTTCCAGAAGATGTCTACTGCCCGCCAGAAACATGGGCCCGGCGCGCTTATAGCAACCTGATCTACTTCCATCAGGCCGACAAGGGCGGCCACTTCGCGGCCTGGGAACAACCGCAGCTTTTTACCGAGGAACTTCGCGCGGCATTCCGATCGCTGCGCTAAGTCGCAAGGCGCGCACTTCGCAGAAGCATTTGTCTTCGCGCGGAGTGCCGTTGCGGCGCTAGTCGAACACTGCCCGTGGGGACGGCCTACGCGGTCTGGACCGGTATCGGCGCGGCGGGCACCGCCATTTACAAACCATCGCCCAACACCTTGAGATACTCGGGACTCTCGGATACTGAGTTGTGCCCCGTACCGGGTATGACCTTCAGCGACGCCACTCCGTTGGCGAAATGCGTGAAGAGCCGCTCGGTGCTGGAACGCGGTATCACTTCGTCGTGCTCAGCCGCGATCAACAGCGTCGGCACCGTGATGTGGGCGGCGTACTTCCAGGATTCAAAGGTGTCCTTGAGCAACCACTTCACCGGGAAGATGGGGAACTGCCGGGCGGCGAGTTCTAAAACACTGTTGTAGGGGGTGATCAGCACCAGACGCGCCGCCGGGCGTTGGCTGGCGAGGCGCACGGCGACGCCGGAGCCCAGGCTGCGACCGACCACCGTAATGTGTGGATGGGTGGCGTAGACCAGGTCAAACAAGGTCATGGCGTCGCGCGAAACCATCTCCTCGGAGGGCGATCCGGAACTGCCACCGTAGCCTCGGTAGTGCAGCAAGTAGACGGCGTGATCGGCAAAGGCTTCGGAAAACGAAGGCAGGCTCCGGGAGACGTCCTCGGCATTTCCACCGAAATAGATCAACGCATTGGGCCCCTCGTGCGGCCTGACGGACACCAGCACCTGCGCGTCGTCGACGGACAGGGTGATCAGCGTTGCCGAGGTGCCGACAGCGCGGGGTTGCGGGAAGTAGATGAGGGCGCGCTGGAACACAAACAGCGCAGCGCAGAGCGCCAGATACACAACGGCGATGATGACGACGATTGACACCAGGATTCGTGGCATTCGGCTAACTTTAGTGGGCGGCATTGACGGCTCTGGCCTGAAGACGGCTATCGCTTGATCGCTGTCAGAGTGTAGTAGACCGATAGCGCGACGCACCGGGAGGGGCAGCCATGCCCATCGCTGTTAAATGGCTCAACGTCCTGCCGTCGGAAAGAGCGGCGCTGAGGCTAATGCCAGTCAGTTAAGCCGTAACGCGATCCTTGTAGCAGCTGGCGAAGCCTGCGTTCGGCTGCGAAGCAGTCGTGAAATCAGACGATGCGGTGTTTCAGAAAGACCGCAAACTCAGGTTTTACGACTGCTGCGCAGTCGAACGCAGGCTTCGCCAGCTGCTACGGATTGTGTCGTTCCTTAACTGACTGGCATTAGGCGCTGAGTCTGGGCTTCGACTTACATTTCTGCGTGCTGGTGCTGTTGGAGATTGCGGTGCTTGTGTCGCCGGTAGCTATGCTGATGTGGCTAGCCTCGTGCGTCCGGCGCGAGAAGTGCTGTGGACCGTGGCTGACAGCAAAAATGTGGAAGGACAATTCCATGAGCCACACTGATGGGTACACGCGTCGAAAAATACTCACGCTGGCTGCCGGTGCTTCGGCGGTTTTCACCTTCGATCCGGCTTTTGCAGCATCCACGCCGTCGACCGAAACAGGAGGCAAGAACATGCTGACCCGGGCCATTCCATCCAGCGCCGAACTCTTACCGATCGTTGGGCTGGGCACGTATCGCGGTTTTGATGTCGAGCCTTCAAGCCCCGCCTACAAGCAGCTGCCTGCTGTGCTGCGCGCGTTGTTCGAGAAGGGCGGGAAGGTGATCGACAGTTCGCCGATGTACGGTCGCGCCGAACAGACGACCGGCGAACTGCTGTCGATTCATGAACCGCGCTCGCCGGCGTTTCTGGCCACCAAGGTGTGGACCCGTGGCCGCGAAGAAGGCATCGCGCAGATGGAACAGTCCTTCAAACTGCTGCAGACCGACCGGATCGACCTGATGCAGATTCACAACCTGCTGGACTGGAAAACCCATTTGCCCACGCTGCGCAAATGGAAGGAAGAAGGGCGCATCCGTTACATCGGCATCACCCATTACACGGCGTCGGCGTATGACGAGGTGGAAGCGGTACTCAAGGCCGAGCCGTTGGACTTTTTGCAGATCAACTATGCCCTGGACGATCGCGGCGTCGAGAAACGCATCCTGCCGCTGTGTCGCGAGCGGGGCGTGGCGGTGATCTGCAATCGGCCATTCGGCGGCGGTGATTTGCTCGCCCGTTTGAAGGGCAAGCCGCTACCGGGTTGGGCCGCGCAAGTGGGGGTCAACAGCTGGCCGCAACTGGCGCTCAAATTCCTGCTGACGCATTCGGCGGTGACTTGCGTGATCCCCGGCACCGGCAACCCGCGTTACATGGCAGAAAATGCCGGTGCCGGTTTCGGTCCGATGCTGACAGGGGCGCAACGTGAGCAGTTGATTGACGTGGTGGGGTAGGCGAATGTTCGAGGCCTGTCAGGTGTTGTCCGGCGGCTGGCGAAATCGCTCCGGGATGGCCGCCACGTTGCGCTGGCGAGCGTGGTCGCGGATGACCGGGAATTTACCGAGCGGCCACAGCGCTTGCAGCTCTGCTCTGTCTGCATCGTTGGCGAGATCGATGATCCGTTTTTCGAAGTCGACAGCGTTTTCGTAGAGCGCGATGAGCACTTTGTGGCAGAACGACGACAGCGGATGGTAGTCAAGAGTCAGCGACATCTCTCAGCTCCTCGAAAGGCAAGTGCCCCCCCTCATCATAGTCGCCGTCCGGGACGGTTAAGCGCGCGGTGCTAGACTTTCAGGGTGGGATGGATGATCGAACAACCTGATCCGGCGGTGCGATGGTGAGAACGCTGGAGGTATGACATGACGACTCAATCGCTGGCTAAAGAACACATCAACGTGGTGGTCCGCAATTATGTAGAAGGCATGGTATTCGCCGATGAAGCCTTGCTGCGACAGGCCTTTCATCCCTCTTGCCGCATCATTGGGCATTACGAAGAGAAGCTGGAATGGGCATCCATGGAGGAATTTATCAGCGCGATCAAGGCCGAGGGGCCGGCAGCCAAAGAGGTCAAACCGTTTTGGGAAATACTCAGCATCGATGTCACGGGTGATGCTGCCGCGGTAAAAGTCACTGATGATTATCTTGGCATGCGATTTACCGATTATCTGTCGCTACTGAACATCAATTATCGCTGGATGATTGTGAACAAGCTGTATTACCTGAACGAATAGATCGTGAGCCTGGGAGCCAAAAGGCTCCCGGGCATCGTTATGCAATCAGCGCCGATCCAGCCACACCGTCTGGGCATTGCAGAACTCACGCACACCGAAATGCGACAGCTCACGGCCAAAACCGCTTTTCTTCACGCCGCCGAAGGTGACACGCGGATCGGAGGCGCAATAGCCATTGATAAACACGCCACCGGTTTCCAGTTCACCGGCCATCTGCTCAGCAAGCTCGACGTTGCGTGTGTAAATGGTTGAGGCGAGGCCGAACTCACTGTCATTCGCCAGTGCCAGCGCATGCGCTGCATCTCGCGCCGTGATGATCGAGGCCACCGGGCCAAACAGCTCCTGTTTGAACGAGGTCATCTGGTCGGTGACATCGCCGAAGACCGTGGGTTCGTAAAAGTTGCCGGGGCCTTCAGCCTTGTTGCCGCCCATCAGCAACGTCGCGCCTTCTTCCAGGGTGTCGCGCACCTGTTGATCCAGTTCATCACGCAGATCAAAGCGGGCCATCGGGCCGATGTAGGTGTTGGCGGCCAGTGGATCACCGACCACCAGTTTTTGCGTGGCTTCGACGAACTTGCGCGTGAATTCCTCGACAATGCCTTGCTCGACAATCAGGCGTTTGGCGGCCGCGCAGACTTGCCCGGTGTTCTGATAACGGCCAATCACGGCGGCTTTGACCGCTTCGTCGAGGTCGGCATCGTTGAGCACGATGAACGGATCTGAACCGCCCAGTTCCAGCACACACTTCTTCAACGCCGCACCGGCTTGAGCGCCGATGGCGATGCCGGCTCGCACGCTGCCGGTGAGGGTGACTGCCGCGATGCGTGGATCGGCGATTGCGGTGGAGACACCGTCCGGCGTGACATTGATGACTTCGAAGACACCTTCGGGGAAGTCGGCTTGCTTGAAGGCCTCCCGCAATAGATAAGCGCTGCCCATGACGTTGGGCGCATGTTTGAGCACGTAGGTGTTGCCGGCGATCAACGCTGGAACCGCGCCGCGCAGAACCTGCCAGATCGGGAAGTTCCACGGCATCACCGCAAGAATCGGGCCGAGCGGGCGATATTCAATGCGCGCTTTTCCACCTTCAACCAGCGTCGGTTCAGCGCTCAACATCGCGGGGCCGTGCTCGGCGTACCACTCACAGAGCAGCGCGCACTTTTCGATTTCGCCGCGCGCCTGAGTGATCGGCTTGCCCATTTCCAGGGTGATCATGTTCGCCATCGCGGCGGCGTTGTCGCGCAATGCCTGCGCCAGGGCGATCAACAACTGCGAACGTTGATCAACCGGTTTGCTGCGCCAGGCGCGGAACCCGGCAGCGGCGCGGGACAGGGCATCGTCCAGTGCCGATGCGGATTCGAAAGGATAGTGGCCGATCTGCTCGCCGTTGGCGGGGTTGATCGAAATGGCATGGGTGAGGCTGGAAACTTGGGTCATGGCACCGTCCTGCGAGGTGGGGATGCGCTCAGGTTACGGTGGCGTTTGTTTTCTGGAAACTGAATAATACTGAGCATATCGTTCACGTTTGGAGAATGACTTGGATCTGGTTCAGCTCGAAATTTTCAAAGCCGTCGCCGAGCACGGCAGCATCAGCGCGGCGGCTCAGCACATCCACCGGGTGCCGTCGAACCTGACGACGCGGATTAAGCAGCTGGAGCTGGATCTGGGCGTGGACCTGTTTATCCGCGAGAAGAGCCGCCTGCGCCTGTCGCCGGCGGGCTGGAGTTTTCTCGATTATGCCCGGCGCATCCTCGACCTGGTCCAGGAGGCTCGCGCGACGGTGGCGGGTGAAGAACCGCAGGGTTCGTTTCCGCTGGGGTCACTTGAGAGTACCGCTGCGGTACGCATTCCTGAGCTGCTGGCCGCGTATAACCAGAAGCACGCCAAGGTCGAGCTGGACCTGTCCACCGGACCTTCGGGGACCATGATCGACGGGGTGTTGTCTGGCCGACTGGCGGCAGCGTTTGTCGATGGACCGGTGCTGCACCCGGCACTGGAAGGCGTGCCGGCGTTTGAGGAAGAGATGGTGGTGATCGCGCCGCTCAACCATTCCCCCATTCATCGCGCGCGGGATGTTAATGGCGAAAACATCTATGCCTTCCGCTCCAATTGTTCCTACCGGCATCACTTCGAAAGCTGGTTTGCCAAGGACGCGGCGGTGCCCGGCAAGATTTTCGAAATGGAGTCCTATCACGGCATGCTGGCGTGCGTCAGCGCCGGTGCAGGCCTGGCGCTGATGCCCCGCAGCATGCTCAACAGCATGCCCGGGTGCACCACGGTGAGCATCTGGCCGCTATCGGAATCGTTCCGCTATTTGCGCACCTGGCTGGTGTGGCGCCGGGGGACGGTGTCGCAAAGTCTGACCATGTTTGTGCGCTTGCTGGAGGAGCGCGGGGTGGTGCGGGATGAGGCGGTGCGCTAGTTCGCGCTTGAGAATGTCCAGATCGGCGTGCCGGCTCATTCACCGGCTTTCGTCGATTTGATCAGATTGTTGCGCAGCTTCACGATCGCCTTTTGCATGTTCATGAACTCGTCAAGCGTCAGGCCAGTGGCGTCGGCGAGGCCCATTTCCGGTTGGCTTTCGCGTAGCTGTCGACCGTTCTTCGTCAGGCTGATCCGCACCTGGCGCTCGTCCTCGGGATCGCGCTGCCTTTGCAAAAAGCCCATCGCTTCCAGCTTCTTCAGGATCGGGGTCAAGGTGTTCGATTCGAGAAACAGCTTCTCGCCCAGGCTGCCGACGGTCTGATTGTCTTCCTCCCACAGCGCGACGATGGTGATGTATTGCGTATAGGTCGGCCCCAGCTGCTCCCCGGTTCGACGGCGAAAGTCGAACCGGTCGTACGGTGCATCACGCTGTCAGGGCGTTGATGACCACGTCGATATTGCCGCGCGTTGCCTTCGAGTACGGGCAGATTTGGTCTGCGGCGTGCGCCAGCTCCGTCGCGACGTCTTGCGTCAAGCCTGGCACGCGAAGAGTCAGCCGGGCCTGGAGGAAGTAGGCCGGACCGGTCTGGCCCAGATCGACCTCAATATCAATGGCCAGATTGGGCGGCAGCGTCACCTTCATATTTTTCGCCGCCAGCTCGACGGCAGCGGTGTAGCAGGCCGACCATGCGCCGGCGAAAAACTGCTCTGCCGTTGGGTGCGGCACAATGGCTGCGAACTCGTGTGCCAGTCTAGGGTTTCCAGGCGACGAGAGCTGGATGGCGAGGCCGCGGGAAGAGTTGTCACCGTCGCTGAACGTCGTGTGGGTTTTGCCTGTGGCCAGGACTTTTTCGATCTTGTTCATGGTTGAGTCCTCAACGCTTTGCTGGGTTTGTGTTTCGCGTGCGCTTAAAGCGCATGCGATATATATGGCGTATCGACCATGCCGATCGATAGCAACGCCGCGCGGTGCGTCAAGCCGTGAGGACGTTCAGGGCCACGTCAATGTTACCCCGCGTCGCTTTCGAGTACGGGCAGATTTGATCGGCGGTGTGCGCCAGTGTCGTCGCGATATCGTGCGACAAACCCGGTACGCGCAGGGTCAATCGAGCCTGAAGGAAGTAGGCCGGACCGGTCTGACCCAGATCGATCTCGATGTCGACGGACAGATCCGACGGCGGCACCACGTTCTTCGCTTTGGCTACGTGCTCGATGGCGGTGATTTAGCAGGCTGACCAAGCACCGGCGAACAGTTGCTCGGCGGTCAGGCAATCGGTGTCAAGGGGTGGTGTGACGTCCAGCCGATGAATGGCCGTGTTGCGGGATATGCCGAATTCGTCGTCGACCGGGCCTAAAGCGATCAAGCCGTGGCGTCTGGAATGGGCCAGTCTGGCCGGTCTGTCCAAGGAGTTGATGATGAAACGACTGTCCCTGGCCGAAGCTCGCGAGCTGGCCGAATCGATCTTGCTGCACAACGGTTTCAACCTTGCCCACGCTCAGGCGGTGGCCGCCACGGTGATTGCCGGCGAGCGCGATGGCTGCGCCTCTCACGGTTTGTATCGGGTACTGGGGTGCGTGAATTCGCTCAGGGCCGGCAAGGTGGTGGCCGATGCCGAGCCACGGGTGATCGACCAGGCCCCTTCGATTGTGCGGGTCGACGCGGCGGGTGGATTCTCCCAGTTGGCGTTTCAGGCGGGTCTGCCATTACTGGAGGAGAAAACCCGGGCAAACGGGATTGCGGCGCTGGCGATTAATCGCTGTGTGCATTTTTCCGCGCTGTGGGTTGAGATCGAGCAGCTGACCGCTGCCGGCCTGGTGGCGCTGGCGTGTAATCCCAGCCATGCCTGGGTCGCGCCGGCGGGGGGCAGTCAACCGGTGTTCGGCACCAATCCCATCGCATTCGGCTGGCCGCGTTCGGGCAAGGATCCGTTTGTGTTCGACTTCGCCACCAGTGCGATTGCCCGTGGCGAGATCGAGTTGCATCGACGCGCCGGCAAAGCGATTCCCGAAGGTTGGGGCGTGGACGCTGAAGGGCAGCCGAGTACCGATGCGAACGTGGTGCTCGATGCCGGCGCGATGCTGACGTTCGGTGGGCACAAGGGCTCGGCGCTGGCCGCCATGGTGGAGTTGATCGCCGGGCCGTTGATTGGTGACCTGACCAGCGCTGAATCGCTGGCGTACGACGCGGGCAGCAAGTCGTCGCCGTACCACGGCGAGCTGATCATCGCCCTCGATCCGCGGCGCTTTCTCGGCGAGGCCACCGAGCAGCATCTGGCCCGTGCCGAAGTGATGTTCCAGAGCATACAAGGGCAGGGCGCACGCTTGCCGTCGCAACGGCGTTATGAGGCGCGAGCACGCAGTTTGGTGGAGGGCGTGCAGATTCCCGAAGCCTTGTACAACGACTTGAAGGCACTGCTGGGATGAGTGAAAGCCGGACCTGTGGGAGCGAGCTTGCTCGCGATAGCGGTGTAACAGTCGACATAAATGCTGAATGTTATGGCCCCATCGCGAGCAAGCTCGCTCCCACAGGATTTCGCTGCACATCTGAGTATTTTTTAAACCGGGTCGCGATGGCTATTGCCGTCAACCAGACGGGCGATGCCCAGCGGATTGGCATTTTTCAAGGCGTCGGGCAAGAGCGCATCCGGGCAGTTCTGGTAGCACACCGGGCGCAGAAAACGCTCGATGGCCAGGCTGCCGACCGAAGTGCCACGGGCATCGGAGGTGGCCGGGTAGGGACCGCCATGCACCATCGCATCGCAGACTTCGACGCCAGTCGGGTAGCCGTTGAACAGTACCCGACCGACCTTCTGTTCAAGCAGCGAGAGCAGTTCGCCATGGGTTTGCAGGTCACCGGCTTCGGCAATCAGGGTGGCCGTGAGTTGACCGTGCAAACTTTGCAATGCCCGTTGCAGTTCGGCCTTGTCGGCCACTTCCACTAACACGGTAGTCGGGCCGAAAACTTCTTCCTGCAGCAGCGGGTCGCCGTTGATCAGCAGGCTGACGTCGGCCTTGAACAGCTGCGGCTGGGCCTGCTTGCCCTGTTGTTCGCGACCGGCGAGGTGGGTGATGTGCGGATGCGCCCGCAGCGCCTGCACACCCTTGGCGTAGCTGGTTAACGTGCCGGCGTTGAGCATGGTTTGCCCCGGCTGGTCGGCCATTACCGCGCTGAGCGATTCAATAAATGCGCTGAACTCGGGGGAGCGAATGCCGATCACCAATCCGGGGTTGGTGCAGAACTGGCCGCAGCCGAGCACCACTGACGCGGCGAGTTCACTGGCGATTTTCTCGCCGCGCCGTTGCAGGGCTTCGGGCAGTACCAGCACCGGATTGATGCTGCTCATTTCGGCGAACACCGGAATCGGCTGAGGCCGTGCGGCGGCCATGTCGCAGAGGGCGCGACCGCCCTTGAGCGAACCGGTGAAGCCGACCGCCTGGATCGCCGGATGCTTGACCAACGCTTCGCCGACACCCGCGCCGTAGATCATGTTGAACACACCCTTGGGCATGTCGGTTTGCTCGGCGGCGCGGATGATTGCATCGGCCACGAGCTCGGCAGTCGCCATATGCCCGCTGTGGGCCTTGAACACCACCGGGCAACCGGCGGCCAGGGCGGCAGCGGTGTCGCCACCGGCGGTGGAGAACGCCAGCGGAAAATTGCTCGCACCGAACACCGCGACCGGGCCGACGCCGATCCGGTACTGACGCAGATCGACCCGTGGCAGCGGCTGACGCTCGGGCAGAGCCCGGTCGATGCGCGCGCCATAGAAATCACCACGGCGCAGGACCTGAGCGAACAGCCGCATCTGACCGCTGGTGCGACCGCGCTCACCCTGAATGCGCCCGGTCGGCAGCGCCGTCTCGCGGGTGACCAGGGCAATGAACTCATCGTCCAGCGCCTCCAG
>NZ_JBBWCB010000118.1:0-16488 GCF_039888995.1 Pseudomonas rossensis
GTCGATAATTTGTGTGTCAGGGCCTTGCAGGGCCATGGCCTGGGCATCGCTGCCGACCACCACGAAGTGTCCGTCCTTGATCGCGACGGCGCTGGCTTGAGGTTTTTTGCGATCGACGGTGTGCAGGCGTCCGTTGTACAGGATGAGGTCGGCGGGGGCATCGGGCATGGTTTTACTCCCTGCGAGTAGCGGGCTGATCCAGGCACCGACGGCGCCTGCCGAAAGGCCTTGCAGTACACGTCGGCGGTTAAATCCGTCGTGGTCGTCAGGTGGGCTCATGGCAATGCTCCACGCAAAGGCTCTTCATAAAAAAAGCGAGGGCAAACAGCCGATGTCTGACGCATGCGGCCAGAAGGAATATAGACGGCAAATCCACAGGTAGCCGTTTTCCGATGGCGAAAAACGACGAATCCCGCCACGAGGGGCGGGATTCGTTTGCAGCCAGGCGTGCTCCCGAAGGTTGGGAGCGGCGCGCTTAGGCCGGGAACAGCTCGGACAGTTTCATGGCCAGCATCATGTCGCCTTCCGCGCGCAGTTTGCCACCCATGAAGGCTTGCATGCCGTCGGTTTCGCCGCTGACGATGCCTTCCAGGGTTTCGCCGTCCATGACCAGAGTCACCTGGGCGTCCGGGTTTTCGCCTTCCTGGAGCTCGCAGGTGCTGTCCTTGACGATCAGCGAGAAGTTCTTGGTGTCGTCGATGCGGAAACCGAATACCAGGTCCAGACCGGCAGCAGCGGCTGGGTTGAACTTGGCTTTCATTGCTTGTACGGCATCAGCTACGGAGGTCATGGTTCGATCCTTTCTTGGGTAATTAGAGCTGGGTGAATACAGCCAGGGTCACAATAGTCCGGACTCAGCGAAACGTGATGAGTTCCGGGGTCTTCAACAGTTGCAGGTGCGCATGAATGTTGAAAGAAGACAGAGCCACCTCGCGACCGCGAAACTTCAGCAGGTTGAGCGAGGTGTTGACGATTTGCCAGTTCAGTTCGAACGCCTGCCTGGCAGGCATTTGCGTAATGAGATGGAGCAGGGCCGTGATAGTGCCGCCGGAGGTGAACACGGCGATTTTCTGGGTGTTGTCGGCGCTTTCGAGGATTCGCTGCAGACCGGCTTGCACCCGTTCGACAAACCCCAGCCAGCTTTCCAGGCCCGGTGTGTCATAGGTGCCGGCGAGCCAGCGTTCGATAATCAGGGCGAAGATTCGCTGGAACTCACCGCGGTCTTGCGCGGCGTTACGCAGGATGTGCAGCGCTTCGGGCTCGTCCGGTAACATGGCTGGCAGCAGCGCGCGGATCACTGCGTCGGCGTCGAACTCATTGAAAGCGGAATCGATTTCCAGGACCGGAACCGGCAGGCCTGCGGCAGCGAACTGTTCCAGTGCGCTGTTGGCCGTGTGCTGCTGGCGGCGCAGATCGCCCGAGAGGCAGCGATCGAAGCTGATGCCCAGCTCGGCGAGGTGCTGGCCGAGGACTTCTGCCTGGCGAATACCGGTCGGCGACAGGACGTCATAGTCGTCTGCACCAAAGGAGGCCTGGCCATGTCGAATCAAATAGATACTGCCCACGTCCGCGTCATCCCGGTACGTTGAAGGTTCGGCGAGGTTATGAGGATGAGGGTGAGCTGTCAATGAAAAAACATACGCTTGTTTGAAATGCCCGTTACAGGGCTGTTGCCAGAGGTTTCACGGCTGGCCGCCGGGGCGGTGCATGGGTATGCTGGAGGTATCCCGCGCGCGTTTTTGCAGCGCATCGTATTAAAGGAGTCCCTGTGGAGTTTTTTGCCGAGTACGCAGTTTTTCTGGCTAAGACCGTGACACTGGTGATCGCCATTCTGGTGGTCCTGGCCAGTTTCGCGGCATTGCGCAGCAAAGGTCGGCGCAAGTCGGTCGGCCAGTTGCAAGTCAGCAAACTCAATGATTTCTACAAAGGGCTGCGCGAACGCCTGGAGCAAACCTTGCTCGACAAGGACCAGCTCAAGGCCTTGCGCAAGGTCGAAGCTAAAAACGAGAAAAAGCAAAAGAAGAAAACCGAGGCCAAGCCACGGGTGTTCGTGCTGGATTTCGACGGCGACATCAAGGCGTCGGCCACTGAAAGCCTGCGCCATGAAATCACCGCGCTGCTGACCCTCGCCACGCCCAAGGATGAAGTGGTGCTGCGTCTGGAAAGCGGCGGAGGCATGGTTCACAGCTACGGCCTGGCGTCCTCGCAACTGGCGCGTATCCGTGATGCCGGTGTGCCGTTGACCGTGTGCATCGACAAGGTCGCGGCCAGCGGCGGCTACATGATGGCGTGCATCGGCGAGAAGATCATCAGTGCGCCATTCGCGATTCTCGGCTCGATTGGCGTCGTGGCGCAGTTGCCTAACGTCAACCGCCTGCTGAAAAAGCACGACATCGACTTCGAAGTGCTGACCGCGGGCGAGTACAAGCGCACCCTGACGGTGTTTGGCGAAAACACCGAGAAGGGACGCGAGAAATTCCAGGAAGACCTGGACATCACTCACCAGTTGTTCAAGAACTTCGTTTCCCGCTATCGCCCGCAACTGGCCATCGACGAAGTGGCCACCGGCGAAATCTGGCTCGGCGTCGCGGCGCTGGACAAGCAACTGGTGGACGAACTCAAGACCAGCGATGAATACCTCGCCGAACGCGCCAAGAAGTCCGAGCTCTATCACCTGCACTACGCCGAACGCAAAAGCTTGCAGGAACGCATCGGCATGGCGGCCAGCAGTTCGGTCGATCGAGTGCTGTTGAACTGGTGGGGGCGCCTGACTCAGCATCGTTTCTGGTAACTCTTCAACTATCCCGGTACTAAACAAAACCGCAGCGCCCGCTGCGGTTTTTTATGCCGATTGTCGAATTCGTTAGTTTAAAAAGTTAACTAACGCGGATCTATAAATATCTTGTGCATATTAAAGGCGTTTGCTTGACAGAGGTTTTGATTAGACTCAGCTGCCCCTAATCAGCAGCAAGGATGTTGCACAATGGAAATAAGCACTCGATACAATGGTAATCCGGATGACTTTGCTCTTTTTGTAAAGTTGTTGCCCGAAAAGTTCATGTTTCTTATCGATGTACGGCCGAACAAGGATCATAAGGTTGTTCATCGATCCACGAATGATGAAATCCTGATTACCTATATCAGGCGCCATCAGCCCAGTCAGTGGAAGCCGGAGTTCAAGGTTTTTATCGAGGGCGAGAATTGGGGAAGTTTGAACAAGACGTTATTTGATGACGTCTCCGCATTGGCGTACGCCATCAGGAAAAGAGGACTGAAGCAAGTTGAGTTCTAACGAATTTTGATGTGCGAAAGGGTGTTTCACATGTAATAAAGCCTTGATGACTGTTGGTCATCAAGGCTTTATTTTTATTAGCGGCGACGGAACAGCGGCAGCGGTTCGTCGGTAGCAGCCTGATAGGTCACCGAGAAGTCCTTGAGACCTTCCAGGGCTTCGTACGGATCTTTATCGGCACGAATGGCAAATGCGTCGAAACCGCAGCGGTGCAGGTAGAACAGCTGGTCGCGCAGCACATCGCCGATTGCCCGCAGTTCGCCTTTGAACCCGTAACGGTCACGCAGCAGGCGGGCGTTGGAGTAGTTGCGACCATCAGTGAAGGCTGGGAAATTCAGGGCGATCACCTGGAAATTTTCCAAGTCGTCACCGATTTCTTCCGCTTCTTCATCGGCATCCAGCCACACGCCCAGGCCGCCGTCGCGGGCCTTGAGCATACGGCTGTGTTCGCGCCACAGCTGCAACGGGACGATCAGGTCGTCGCAGTTGCTGATGTCGTCGATGTTGAAGTCCTTGGGCAGCAAGTGCCAGGTTTCGTCGACGACTTCGTTGTTCTTAATTATTCGCTGCATAGACACGCTCCTTGAAGAGGTCGATGCCAATACGCTGATAGGTGTCGATGAAACGCTCGTCTTCGGTACGTTGTTCGATGTACACGTCGATCAGCTTTTCAATTACATCAGGCATGGCTTCCTGGGCGAAAGACGGGCCGAGGATTTTGCCCAGGCTGGCGTCGCGACTGGCGCTGCCACCCAGGGACACCTGGTAGAACTCTTCGCCTTTTTTGTCCACCCCGAGGATGCCGATGTGGCCGACGTGGTGGTGACCACAGGCGTTCATGCAGCCGGAGATGTTCAGGTCCAGTTCGCCGATATCGAACAGGTAATCCAGGTCTTCGAAACGACGCTGGATCGACTCGGCGATCGGGATCGACTTGGCGTTGGCCAAGGAGCAGAAGTCGCCGCCCGGGCAGCAGATGATGTCGGTCAGCAAGCCGATGTTCGGCGTGGCGAAACCTTGCTCGCGCAACTCGCCCCACATCGCGAACAGTTGGGTCTGCTCAACGTCGGCCAGAATGATGTTCTGCTCGTGAGACGTGCGCAGTTGACCGAAGCTGTAACGGTCGGCGAGGTCGGCAACGGCATCGAGCTGCTTGTCGGTGATGTCGCCCGGCGCAACGCCGGTCGGCTTCAGGGACAGGGTCACGGCTACATAACCGGGCTTCTTGTGGGCCAGGGTATTGCGGGTGCGCCAGCGCGCGAAGCCCGGGTGTTCTTTATCGAGTTCGGCCAACGCCAGGGTCTGGTTGTCCAGAGCCTTGTACTCGGGGTCGACGAAGTGTTTGGCCACACGATGCACTTCGGCTTCGGTCAACGTGGTCTGGCCACCGCGAAGGTGCTCCATTTCCGCATCGACTTTTTGTGCGAAGACTTCAGGGGTCAGGGCCTTGACCAGAATCTTGATCCGCGCCTTGTACTTGTTGTCACGACGGCCGTAGCGGTTGTAGACCCGCAGGATGGCGTCGAGGTAGCTCAACAGGTCTTGCCACGGCAGGAATTCATTGATGAACGCGCCCACCACCGGGGTACGGCCGAGACCGCCACCCACCAGCACACGGAAGCCCAGCTCGCCAGCGGCGTTGTGCACCGGCTCAAGGCCGATGTCATGGACTTCGATGGCCGCACGGTCGGAAGTCGAACCGTTGATGGCGATCTTGAACTTGCGCGGCAAGTAAGCGAATTCAGGGTGGAACGTGGTCCATTGGCGGACGATCTCGCACCACGGGCGCGGATCGATCAGCTCGTCGGCAGCGACACCGGCGAACTGGTCGGTGGTGACGTTGCGCAAGCAGTTGCCGCTGGTCTGGATCGCGTGCATCTGCACGGTCGCCAGTTCGGCAAGGATGTCCGGGATGTCTTCCAGCGCCGGCCAGTTGAACTGTACGTTCTGCCGGGTGCTGATGTGGGCGTAGCCCTTGTCAAAGTCACGGGCAATCCTGGCCATCATTCGCGTCTGGCGCGAAGTCAGTTGGCCGTAAGGCACCGCCACCCGCAACATCGGCGCGAAGCGCTGGATGTAAAGGCCATTTTGCAGGCGCAGGGGGCGGAATTCTTCTTCGCTCAGCTCGCCTGCCAGATAGCGTCGGGTCTGATCACGGAACTGCTTGACGCGGTCCTCGATGATCCGCTGATCGTACTCGTCGTATACGTACATATAAGTCCTGTTCTCAGGCTTGGGCCGGTCGGATCCAGTTGCGTTTTTCGCCTAGAAGTCTCCGATGCTGCCTCGGCAATTCTGCGCGCACGGCCGCGCACTCCCAACGGAGCCGGGGCAAGATACCAGTTTGCAGTTATGCGCAAAAGTGATGTTTGAGTATATGTAAAGAACCAAAACGACTAATGAGGCTCATCGCACTAAAACCCACATTTGTGGTGCGGGCAATCATCGTCTTAACTGTGCTCGAGTCTTTATGCAATCACCGATAAAACCGACAAGAGGCGATGCAATGAGCAACCCTACCAAAACGTCAAAACCCGATAGCACGGTCGATGCTTGGGCCATTCTGTTCCTGATCATCCTGGTCGTGGGCACCGCGGTATTTTGGGTCAGCCATCAATAACCGACCCCGTCCGGGCCCGATTCCGACGATTGTCGGACAATAACCCCAATAAACACCGTTTTCCGGGACTTCGCTGGCTATAATGCGCGGCGAATTGCCGGGGGGCTCGGACGATCAATGTTGAAGTTTTTCTACTCATTCCTGCTGATGTGCGGCGCGGTTTACGGACCCGGTGTGCGCGCGGAATCGGTGTTGTTCCTGAATCCCGGGAAGACTGACGAAGCCTTCTGGATCAGCTATTCGCAATTCATGCACGCGGCAGCCACGGATCTGGGCATTGATCTGCGAATTCTCTATTCCCGGCGCATGCCGGAGCTCACGCTGGCGCAAGCCCGTCAGGCGCTGCAAGGCCCTGATCGTCCGGACTATCTGGTGTTCGCCAACGAACAGTACGTCGCCCCGCAGATCATTCGCCTGGCTCAGGGCAGCGGGGTAAAGCTGTTTATGGTTAACGCTTCGCTGACGGCCAATCAGCAGAGTCTGCTGGGAGATCGCTCTGATCAGTTGGGCAGCCTGGTGCCCAACGATGAGGAGGGTGGCTACCTGATGCTCAAGGAACTGATTCGCCAGCATCCGCCCGCGGCGCCCGGTCAGGTCATCGAGTTGCTGGCGTTTTCCGGCCTGAAGATCACCCCTTCGGCGCAACTGCGCGAGCAAGGCATGATGCGGGCCTTGGCCGAGCACCCTGAAGTGCGCTTGCGCCAACTGGTTTACAGCGGCTGGACCCGGGAACGGGCCTATGAACAGGCCAAACTGTTGTTCCGGCGTTACCCGAAGGTCTCGCTGGTGTGGTCAGCCAATGACGAAATGGCGTTTGGCGCCATGCAGGCGTATTCGGAGACGGGTGGGATACCCGGCAAGGATGCGTTGTTCAGTGCGGTCAACACCTCGCCGGCGGCGTTACAGGCGATGGTCGACGGACGCATAAGCGTGCTGTTGGGCGGGCACTTCACGTTGGGCGGCTGGGCGCTGGTGGAGTTGCATGATCTTGAACAGGGCGTGGATCTCAGCCAATACGGCGGCCGAGACCGGCAAATCCCGTTGCTGCAACTGATCGACAAGGCACAGGCCAGGCGATTGCTGGCCATGGGGAAATCACCGGATTACGGTGTGAACTTCCGCCGTCTTTCAGCCAAGGGCCGGTCGACGTCGTATCGCTATCCGTTCAGCCTGCAAACCTTGATGCGCTAAACCCCGGTCAGATGCACCACCAGTTGCACGATGCCATACAGCGTCAATGCGAACACCGCGGTGAACAAAATCCCCAGAATCACGAAATGACTGGGCTTGCCGTGAGTGAAGTCCCGCGCCCGGTTCTTCCCGCTCTGCACCCCGAACGCCGCCGCCATGACGCTGTGCAGCATCTGCCAGAAAGTGGGCGGCTTGTTGTCGGCTGGATCGTCCATAAACCCCTCGTCTCCCGTTTGAGTAAGACAAGCATAGACAACCCACTGAAAGAAGATCGCCCCCGGCGCTACCCGGTATAAATATGTACCGCCCTGGACGACAAACCTGCTGATTGACTGGTGCTTCATTTGACAGCATCAGGTATTGCCACATGAGTGGAATCCCATCGGCCCAGGAAAAGGGCCTTCACAACCATTTCATCAAAAAAAAGCTGCACGATCGGATACGCCACCTGACCCCGGCAAACATCCGGGCTCTGGATCGGGCGAGAACACCGGGAGGCCTGGCCGAAAATGCCATGCCGGACTGGTTTCAAAAGGCCTCCAGCGACCAACGACAAACTGTACGGGACGACCAGAAGCGCAGTCGAACCTCCAACGAAACCCTGGCACAAACACTCACCGGGCTCAAAGGGGTCACCGAATTCGCGCAACCGTTGCTCGAAGCGGCGCTGCAAAAAAAGTTCGGGTTGAAAGTTGATGTTACGCAGACCTGGCTCTACGAGCCCTTTGCAGACTCGCTCATCACTCACCAGACACTGCTGCAACTGGCACTGCGCAATTTTGAAGAAGACCAGGCGTTTGATGAACGTGACGTCATTGCTGAACGAGGTAAACGGGCTGCCAATCTGGAAACACAAGGTGGACCTTACGGTTGGGACTATCCGGAAATGGGCCCTTCAACGCGTTACAGGATCAAGAAGCTACCGATAAAGCCCGCCGATTTCGCCTCGCTATGCCGTGAACTGGATATCGGCAAGCAGTATCAGGAACACCTGACGGCGATGTTTGACGCCGCGTACAGGGCGACCACCGTGCGCACCCAAACGGTCGAATCGTGGAAGGACAGTCTGCGGGTGCATGCCCATATCGCCCACCTCAAATCGCTGATCACGCCATCGGCCTACAGCACATTGCTGGCCGTGCTCAACGGCGACAAATCGGCAACACTGGACGGTGAGCGCGTCACTTTCAGTCAGTTGCATGTGCTGGGGTCGCCTGTCAGTGAGCTGTTTGTCATTGGCGCAAGCCGGCGCAAAGGTAAAAAGGTCAACTTCAGCGTGACCAATCCTGGTGTAAGCCTGTTTGACGTACTGGGTTACCAGGACTCGCGGATCATCGTCTGTATTCCGGGTGATCCGGTGGCGCCGGTCATGGAATATGCCTCGCTCAAGTCCTTTGAAAATGACCTGAGCTACAGGCTGCGCGATGCGAATTACCAGCGCTCTTTCCTCAGGCTCATCCCCCACGGTGATGCGGGCAAGTTCCTCGGCAAGATCAAGACTGCTGTGCAAACACTCAAATGGAACCCGGATTTCCCTTACCGTAAACAGACCCTCTTGGGTCACATAGACGGAATCTACGAACACGTTTACCGGGACGAGCCGGCTCTTGATATCAGTGAAGAATTTTTTGACACGGAGCTGTTCGGCGAGCTGTACACGCGGCACCAGACGCGCCTGAAGGAGACTGCCGAGCAACTGGCGGTGCCGACGGCCAAGGTCGATCATGACGCCTGGTATGAACGACTCGCCCGCTACGCTGAGTGGGGACTGAGCATACTCAACGTGGCCGCATTTTTTGTGCCTGGCCTGGGCGAGGTAATGATGGCCGTGATGGCTGTGCAACTGACCATAGACATTTATCACGGGGTTGAAGCCTGGAGCATCGGGGACACGGATCAGGCCTGGAGTTATTTGAAGTCGGTGGCCGTGAACGTGGCATTCATGGCGGCTGTAGGCGCGGTTGCCAGTAAAGCGCCGAAAGTGCTGTCCACACCCATCGTCGATGGCCTGGTGAAGGTCAAATTGCCGTTTGGCAGCGAACAGTTGTGGCGGCCTGGTTTGACGCCTTACCTGAGCGACAGGGTCTTGCCAGCGGGGCTCAAGCCCAACAAGCTTGGGCAGTATGAAGTGGACGGCAAGACCTATATCAGGCTCGACGGTAACGTCTACGAAAAAACCTTCGACCCCAAGCTGAACAAATGGCGTCTCAAACACCCGACGGCCCCGGACGCTTACTCCCCCGTTCTTGAACACAACGGTGAGGGCGCGTGGCGCCATCGTTTCGAGCGCCCGCTGGAGTGGGATCGTGCCACCTTGTTACGACGTCTTGGCCCGGTCACCGACGGTATTGACGCGGCGACGCTGGAGAAAATCGCCGATATCAGCGGCGTTAACGACGATGCGTTGCGCAAGATCCATACGGATAACCTGCGCTTGCCATCAGCGTTATCCGACACGTTGCGGCAGTTTCAAATCGACCGTCAGCTCAATGACATGATTGAACAGATTCGTCTCGATCAGCTGGTGCCGGACAGCCGCTACAACGACGTCTTGCCGCAAGTGATCAATATGCCGCGTTGGCCGCAGGGGCGGGTGATCGACGTGTTCGACAATGCAAGCCTGAGCGGTGCTTCGTCCCGCTACGGTGAGGCGTCGACACCTGTGAAGCCGAGCATCAGGATTTCCCGTGAGGATGTGTCTGCCGGGAAATTGCCCGAACGAGTGCTTGCGGCGCTGGATGAGAAAGAAATCGTTCGCTTGCTGGGGGGCGAAGGTGCGCGGGTCGAGGCAGAGCGTGAAACGGTTTTTCGACAACAGCTTGGCGCCCGGCTTTCGGGCAAAAAAACCTCATTGTTCGACAAACTCAGCCAGGATTCCAAGGCACTAACGCGTGAAATTCAGGAGCTGCAACGTACTTTCCCCAGTCTATCGACGGACGCGGCGCAAGAAGTCCTGGCCAATGCCACAGCCAAGGAACGGCTGCACATCAAACAAACCGGCCGACTCCCCACCAGTCTGTTGCTCAAGGGGCGTGCGCGCGCCCGGGTGACTCGGCTGAACAAGGCCCTGGCCGGATTGCAGCTCGAGAGCATGGCGTCATCCGACAGCCAGCGCCTGGCGCTGCACAGCCTGGAAAAACTCCCCGGCTGGCCGAAAAACCTGCGCCTGGAAGTTCGTCAGGGCGATTGCGGTGGAAAACTGCTCGACAGCATCGGAAGCGAGACGGCCGAGCAAGTCAAATACCTGGTCAAGGACGGCTATCAACATCATCAAGCCAACCAGTTCCAGGCCTTCGACCAACAAGAAAACTCGTTGAACAGCGTGCCGAAAGAAGGCGACAACTTTTTCTCTTCGGTCATGCATGCGTTGCCGGACGACGTCCGCACTCAGTTGGGCATGCCCAATGTGGCGCAGGGTGCCAAGTTACAAAAGACATTGACCACTTATGCCATGGGCCACCGTGATCAGATGATGGAAACCCTCGTGCCCAACGCCACCACGTCACGATTGCGTCCGCCGGTGCGACTGGCCGACGGGAGGGTCGGCTACCCATTGAGCGGGCGAGGTGCCGGAGCATTGGTGAATCCCTCGTTGGTCTCCAGGTTGCGGGATGTCTATCCGAACTTCTCCGATAAGTTGGCGGAATTGATGGTCATCCAGCTTGCGCTTGATGGCATGACCGAAACGCAGATCGCCCATTTTCTGAACGTGCGGGGCCGGGAATACGAGGCACTGACGGCGCAGCTCGAACAATGGGTACACAGCGGCGGCCAGAATACGGTCCGCCATCAAGTCGCACGAAACATTAAATTCGTCTGGCAACAGAGGGGTATTTACGATGGCGATGCCAGTGTTTTTCTGGACGTGGGCGCTGCAGACAGCCTGCCGGAACTGGCCGGCAACTTTCCTCACGTAAGACGTCTTAATATGAACGTTGGTGGATTATTGAGTCAGACACCGGAAGCCTTTGTGCGCCAGTTCCCCAACGCCCGGTCGTTAAGGTTGGGGATCCAGGATGGCGTCGATAGGGTTCAACTGGCCGAGAGGCTAAAGGCACTGCCGAGTATCCGTGAACTGCAAATGGCAGGGCCGCTGGGTCCGGAATTCACCGAAGCTGCCCAATCGGTGATAGACGCGATGCCACAACTGCAACGATTGGACGTGACCGGGGTGGCGGACGAGCTGGATGTCAGTCGCCTGACTCAACTGCATTCGTTGAGTGTGCACGGGACGACAGAGGCCTGGCCGAAGGGCGCTCTGCAATTGCCGCAGCTCAGGTCGCTGGATCTCACTCACTCAGGCGTCAAGACACTTCCCGCTGAATGGCTATCCGGTCATGAATCACTGTGGCCGGGCATGAAACTCAACTGGGCCAGGCTGAGCACTGAGGACTTCGTAAAGGCATACGAGTATGTGCACGACAATCCTGCGCATTTGCTGGATACCGGGCAAATGCTGGATCGTTATTGCCAAGGCACGCTACAGAACGCCCTGGAGACAAGCGACGAGCTTTCGAAGATTGCCCTTGGGCGAATGAAGGCTGAGGGGTTGGCAGGGCGGGCGTTGCTGGCACGGATCAATGCACTGCGCCAGGATGGACAGGCATTGCGACAGCAACTGGAGGCGTGGCAGCAGCGAACAGCAAGAGCCAATGGCCGGCAAGTCAACATTCGGGAACGAGAATCCGTTGCCCGGCGAATCCATGAGTGCTGGCGTGATGGTCTGCGTAAACGCTATGGCGGTACGGAGGAGGCACAGTCTTCGCAACCTCAGGCCGGACCTTCAGGGGTGCGGCCATGGCCTGTCATGCCGCGACAAATCATTTCATCGAATCTTGATTTGTCCGGCTGGGCGCTGGGCGATCTGCCTGAACTGCCAGCGCTGTCAGCAACGAATTTTGCCCATGTGCAAACCCTGCAAATGTCGGGTGTGGTGGCTTCATCCGAGGATTTCAGTCGTTTTTTGAGCGGCTTCACCGATATTCGCGGGTTGGATCTGAGTGGCAATCAACTGCAGGATCTTCCGTCGGCATTGGGCAGCTTCGGAAAACTCACTGATCTGGAGCTGAGCCGAAATCACCTGACAATTACCCCGAGTATGCAACAACGCTTGAACCGGTTGTCTGCCCTTGAAAGCCTGGACTTGCGCTATAACCGGCTCGGTTCGCTGGATGTCAGCGCCATGACCCGCTTGAAGACCCTGCGTGTGGGTCATACCGCCATTAAAGACTGGCCAAAAGGTGCGTTGGACTTGTCCGGCCTCGGCAGGCTCGAGATGAACAACAGCGCGATCACGACGATTCCTGAGGCTGCCCTGACCGGCCATGACGCTCTAAGGATCGATATGATTGGCTGTCGGTTGACGGCCAAGGCCCGCACCGATTTGCTGGCGAGTACTTCTTCCGAAACACCCATGGGTATCTCCAGAGCCAGCTTGCAGGCGGGCATTACCATGGGTGAACCAGAGTACTTTCCGGTTCTGGTCGCGCAAAATCCGGACTTGTTATTGCCGCTGCCCGTTGTTCCTGGCAATGACCTGACACGCTTGACCCCGCAAGCCCGCTTGCTAAGGCTTGACCCGGATCTGCCAGGCGCCGAGGCGATACAGATGATTGATGAACTGACGTTACGCCATGGCGGCGCTGGCCCCCTGTATGAGCAATTGGCCAAATGGGACAGACAACATCAGGCATTGACGAAGACCCTGAACACATGGATCGAAACCCCACCACAGCAGATGGGTGAATCTTCTCCTCCTGTGTGGATAGCAGCCACCGAGCGTCGTAAGGCGGCTGACTGGATAATGGCGTGCTGGAGGCAGAACCTCCGCGGGGCGCAGGCTGTGGAGAGCGCATCGGGAGGTTATATCCTTGATCTGTCCGATAACCCCTTGGGCAATCTCCCGGCTCTACCCGCCGACTTCGCTCATGTCGGTGCGTTGAACCTGAACAACGTGTATCTGAGAGAAGAGGGGCTAAGCGATTTCCTCGGCGCGTTTACGCATGTTCATACCCTGGCGCTGAATGCCAACGCATTGAGTGCCTTGCCAGAGTCCGTTACCTCACTGAACAGCCTCAAGCGACTTTCGGCAGTCAATAACCGTTTTTCCGATGCGCCTCAGCTCCAGCGTCAGCTTGCAGGGATGAGCAACCTGGAGTCATTGAACCTGGCGGAAAACTGGCTTGAGTCGATGGATGTCAGCTCTCTTACCCGTTTGCAGGCCCTCGATCTGAGTGGCAACCGCCTGGTCGTCTGGCCGCAGGGAGCGCTTCAGCTCCCCTCGCTCAGCGCACTGGATTTGCGCGACAACATGATCGAGTCCATTCCATCGGTCCTGATGGCCGACGAGCACAGGGTATTGCGTGCGGGCACGAATCTGGCCAGCAACGAAACCCTGGATGGCGAGAGCCTGCTAATGCTGCGTGATCAGGTGCTGGAAGGCGAGGAGATAATGGGATGGAGGGCAGGAGAGATTGACGAGGCGCTGGAGCGGTTTGAGAGCAGTAGCGACAGCGATAGCGATGACTCGATCGCAAGTGACGTAGAAGTGGATATGGATGAGGTGACAGGTACCGACGCCCGTGAGCGATGGATCGCTCCGTCAGCAGCCGACTCAGAGGAATTGATACGGATATGGAATGACTTCGAGCAAGCGCACAACAGTAAGTTCTTCTTCAATCTGCTGACCAAAATGGAAGGTACGGCAGACTTTCAGACGGGACGTGCTGATCTTGTGCGGCGGGTCCATACCGTACTGAGGGTGGCCGATAGCGACGCAGGTCTGAGGGATACGATATTCGAAATGGCAAGGTCTGGCGCAACTTGCGTTGATGGTCAAATCCTGTTGTTCAGCGATGTAGAAGTTAAGGCTTTCGAATTTGAGACTTCGAAGTCAATTTCCCCGGGCCAACAAGGCAGCGTCTTGTTCAGACTTGGCAGGAGCCTGTTTCGCCTTGGGAAAGTCGAGGAAATCGCTAGCCGTGACATTGTCCAGCGACAGGCACAGCGCCGCTCAATTGATCCGGCGGAAGTGCGGTTGGCCTATCGTATCGGCCTTGCCGAGCGACTTGAGTTGCCGGGGCAACCAAGAGGCATGCGCTACAGCGGCAACGTTTCGTCTGCCATGCTGGATGCGGCCCATGCTGAAGTGATCGCGGCAGAACAATCATCGGCATTTATTGATGATTTGGTCGGCCACAAGTACTGGAGCGACTATTTGAAGGACAAATACCCTGAACGGTTCGCCCAGGTGCGAGAGGGTTTCGCAGGCAGAGAGCATGATGTAGAGGAGGCGTATCCAAATTACGGCGAAGGCGCGCAGGAGCAGTACAAAACCGCCATGCAGGCGATAGAGGCAGACCTTCTCTTCGAGCAAGGAAAGTTGGTGCGCGAATTGTCTGAAAAAGAACGGACGCTGGTGGGGCTGTAACGTTAACCCTGCAGCTTTCATAAGAACCCCGGGAGTCGCCCCCGTCGACTCCCGGGACCACCATCAGTTGTCGTAACCCAGGTTCGGCGCCAGCCAGCGCTCGGTCATGCTCAACTCCTGGCCCTTGCGCGACGTGTAGCTCTGCACCTGATCCTTGTCGATCTTGCCCACGGCAAAATACTGCGCTTGCGGGTGAGCGAAGTACCAACCGCTGACCGCTGCCGCCGGGAACATGGCGTAGTGCTCGGTGAGGAACACGCCGCTGCGGCCGGCTTTCATTTCCGAGGCCTCAGGGTCCAGCAACTTGAACAGCGTGGATTTTTCGGTGTGATCCGGGCAGGCCGGGTAGCCCGGGGCAGGGCGGATACCGGTGTATTGCTCTTTGATCAGCGCCTCGTTGTCGAGCGTCTCGTCCTTGGCATAACCCCAGTAGTCTTTACGGACCTGCTGGTGCAGCCACTCAGCGCAAGCCTCGGCCAAACGGTCGGCCAGTGCCTTGACCATGATCGAGTTGTAGTCGTCGCCGGCATCTTGATAGGCCTTGGCCACTTCTTCGGCACCGATCCCGGCGGTGGTGATGAAACCACCCACGTAGTCGGTCACTTCGCTGTCCTTCGGTGCAACGAAGTCAGCCAGGGAGAAGTTCGGTTTGCCGTCGGTCTTGATGATCTGCTGACGCAGGTGATGCAGCTTGGCAATCGGTTTCCCGTCATCGCCGTAGACTTCAATGTCATCCTCACGCACCTGATTGGCCGGCCAGAAGCCGAACACCGCACGGGCGCTGATGAGTTTTTCGTCGATCAGCTTGGCAAGCATTTCCCGGGCATCGGCGTACAGCGAGGTGGCGGCTTCACCGACCACTTCATCCGTGAGGATGCGCGGGAATTTGCCGGCCAGGTCCCAGGAGATAAAGAACGGTGTCCAGTCGATGTATTCGGCCAGGACTTTCAAGTCGATGTTGTCCAGCACCTTGGCACCGGTAAACGTCGGTTTGACCGGCTCGTAAGTGCTCCAGTCGAACTGCGGCTTCTTGGCAATGGACGCCGGGTAGCTCAGGCGTTCGGTGCGGGCGCTGCGGTTGGCGGTACGCTCGCGGACTTCGATGTATTCCAGGCGAGTCTTCTCGATGAACGCCGGCTTCAATTCCTTGGACAGCAACTGCGTCGCCACGCCCACGGCGCGGGAGGCGTCGGTGACGTAAATCACTGCGTCGTTGCTGTATTTCGGCTCGATCTTCACCGCCGTGTGCGCTTTCGAGGTGGTCGCGCCACCGATCATCAGCGGCAGGTGGAAATCCTGACGCTGCATCTCCCGGGCGACGTGGACCATTTCATCCAGCGAAGGGGTGATCAGGCCGGACAGGCCGATGATGTCGCACTTCTGCTCCTTGGCCACCTGCAGGATTTTCTCCGCCGGCACCATCACGCCGAGGTCGACGATGTCGTAGCCGTTACAGCCCAGCACCACGCCGACGATGTTCTTGCCGATGTCGTGCACGTCGCCTTTTACTGTGGCCATGAGGATTTTGCCCTTGGCTTCCGGTTTGTCGCCTTTTTCCAATTCGATGAACGGGATCAAGTGGGCCACGGCCTGCTTCATCACGCGGGCGGATTTCACCACTTGTGGCAGGAACATTTTGCCCGCGCCGAACAGGTCGCCGACGATGTTCATGCCGGACATCAGCGGGCCTTCGATCACTTCGATCGGGCGAGCGAACGACTGACGGGATTCTTCGGTGTCTTCAACAATGTGCGTGGTGATGCCTTTGACCAGCGCATGCTCCAGACGCTTGTTGACGGGCCAGCCGCGCCATTCTTCGGTCTCGGCTTCCTTGACGCTGCCGTCGCCCTTGTACTTGTCGGCAATGGCGAGGAGGGCGTCAGTGCCTTCCGGGGTGCGGTTGAGCACTACGTCTTCAACGGCGTCACGCAGTTCGACCGGGATCTGGTCGTAGAT
>NZ_JBBWCB010000119.1:0-16389 GCF_039888995.1 Pseudomonas rossensis
GGCCTGGGCTCGCAACCATGCGACACCAACCTGGATGGATGCCCCAGGTTTTCAAGGCGGGTTCTACTGTTTCGATGATATCTGGTTCAAGGTCGAACCCGAGGTAATTGCACGAGGCGAAATCCGAGAACCAACGGTCGCCGAAACGGATCTGCCGTCCGCGGATTTCCATGGCTTGAGCATCGAACATCGGGCTGCTCTGCAGCACTTCGTGAATTATTGAGCGCTGGCCCGCCATATTGGCGGTGATCATTCGGTTTAGAGTGGAACTCATGATTGTTCGCCGTCTTCCATTAGAGATTTTTTTGCAACAAGACGCGATCGAGGGCATCGCTGCCACCTGAGTGGTCGCTGATCGCAAAGAGTTCCCGGACGCGCTAACTCTGCAGATCCATAGAATGAGGCGTGCAAGGCATCTTCATCGCCTGTGTGGACGGCCTGAAAGGCTTCCCTGAAGCGATTCAAGCGGTCTACCCGAAGGCAGTCGTTCAGCTATGCATCGTGCATATGGTGCGCAATAGTTTGAACTTCGTATCCTGGAAATGGCAGAAGGAAGTGGCGGCTGAATTGCGGCTGATTGACGCCTCGGCCACCGTTGAACTTGCCGAGTAACGGCTCTGTGAATTTGAAGCCAAATGGGACGCCGAGTACCAGTCGATGAGCCTGTCATGGGCGGCGAAACTAAGCTCGGGTGATCCCGTTCTTTGACTACTGCCACCAGCAGCGCGTCGATGCGCTTTGAATCAGCCCCCAATGCTGATTGAGGCGGGATAAAGGGCAACACCAAGCCTGAGAGGCTAAAAAACTTCAAACTTGGCGGGTTGGGGGGAGTTAGGGCTGAGTTTTTTAACAGCCTGCTAGTGTTTCGAACGTTCCAAATGGTTGAAGCCCCGGCGTCATCACCGCTTTAAGTTTCACGTGCCGGGGCCTCACCGGCCCGCGATGGTATGACTTATGCAAAAGGATCCATTTGACGCTTCAACTGCTCGCGCGCCCGTGACAGACGCGAGCGCACTGTACCGATGGGCACGCCCAGCGACATCGCCGTTTGCTGGTAATTGCCGTCCATTTCCATTGCCACCTCGATAACCCTTTGCATTTTCGAGGACAAGCCGCCTATGGCCTCGACTGCCCGTGCCAACTGCCGGAGGCCATCGACCTGATGGCCAATGTCGCCGTCATCCTGGCTGCTGACATCGGAGTGAGTCAGGTCGTCCCAGCTCTCCTGATAGGGCCGAAGGTACATACGCCTGAAGTGATTTCGGATCAGGTTCAGTGCGATACCGCACAACCATGTTTGCGGCTTGCTGGCGTGTAGAAACTTGTGCTCGGAGCGCAATGCTTCAAGGAACGTGCATTGCAAAATATCGTCGACATCATCCGGATTCATGACGCGCTTATGAATGAAAGCCCGCAGCATCTGCACCTGATCAGTGGTGAGCTCACGGATACCGGCCGACGAGGTACTGGTTGACAACGAAACGCTTGGGAACATGGGACTCATCCTTACTGGAAGTGTGTGAGTCCTATAGCGATATATATGCCAGTCGAAGAAAGTGTATAACCGATTGAAATTGTTCAACTAAATATTTAAGCGCAAGATTTTTTTGCAAACGGTTGCGTAAACGGCGCTCGAGCACGACATGTTCTTGCACGAACTATCACGTGCTACGGACGGCTTTCTCAATGGAACCCGAACACATGGAGGTCCCACTCAATGCCCATGTCAACGCGCAGAAGTTGAGGCGTCCTAATGAAAACCGAGTCGAGCCGCTATGTCGCGCCGATAAAGCAAAAAGTATCGGCAGGGCGAACTGTGCCTGCTCAAACCATAGCGCCCGCTACCATTGACCCACTGGATCCCCCATCACTGCCGCATGAACGCCGACCGCTCAGTCAGGATCCGTCACCGCAACCGCAACCGCAGACGCAGGGGACACCTGGCGAAAGCAATCCACTGCAATCCAGAAAGCTCAACGACCGACTGATCTCTCGACAGCTGATGGGCACGTATGACCGACGCCTTCGTGACTCGGCACGGAGGTTGATGGCTAGCGTCTTATCGAAGGTTCCCACTCTCCACGGATTACTCACTCTCCACGGATTACTCACTCTCGCTGAAGGCAATACTATTCATGCGCTTGATATGCTGAAGACAGCGGCGAAACTGGCGCGACATGAAGGCGGCGCTAACGAGTTAGTTGCACTAAACGCGTTGGCTAGCGACGTGCGTGCTCATCAACGCAGAATAGCCCGTGCCCGTGGTGTAAGGACGCAATCAAAGAAACCCGGCGCGGGTAATACCCGCCGACGTACCAACACACGACGGATGTACAGCGCCACGGCGACTAATCTGCACACCGTTTTAGAGGCGATCGAAACACTGCTCAACGACCAGGACGAAGCGGATCCGTTAACCGTCACGTGGCAACAAACGCACAACTTCATCACCGATGACCTTGCCGCGTTACCGCCAGCCGCGTCGCAAAGACAGATACGCACTGTCATCCACGCCCTCAACAACATGAGACACGTAGCGGTCCTCATGCGCGAATGCCGGCACTTGGTGGGGAGGATGCGCATTAAAAACCCTGCGCTAAAAATTGAACCGGCCAAATTCCTTCAAGAACTGTTACGGCTAAAGGCCGCTGGCCTGCAAATAGACCAAATTGAAGAGTTCGCCTCCCAGATCGCTGGCAGCCAGTTGAAACACAAGCTTTCGTTTCTAAATGCGCTGCGACCGATGCTGCAGGAGTTTCCAATATTACTGTGGCCAGACCTGGAAAAACGACGTAGCGCCTTGGGCAACTTGCGCGAGCTAATGACCCAACTCTCTGATCTTGAACTGCAGCAGGGAGTATTTGACTGATGGAAGTCATCATCAACCTGCTGAACAAGTTGGCGTTGGCCGCAATGCGCCGCTCGGAAGTGGTGGGCGCGTTCATCGTGATCGCCATCGTATTCATGATGATAACGCCCTTGCCCACCGGGTTGGTCGATGTGCTTATCGCGATCAATATCTGTATTTCCTGCCTGTTGATCATGCTGGCCATGCACCTGCCCCGTCCCTTGGCGTTTTCGACGTTCCCTGCCGTGTTGCTGTTGACCACGATGTTCCGACTGGCATTGTCCATCTCGACCACGCGCCTGATTTTGCTCGATCAGGATGCCGGTCATATCGTCGAGGCATTCGGACAGTTCGTAGTCGGGGGAAACCTGGCAGTCGGCATGGTGATTTTCCTGATCCTCACCGTCGTCAACTTCATTGTGATTACCAAAGGCTCTGAACGCGTCGCCGAAGTGGGCGCACGGTTTACCCTGGACGCCATGCCTGGCAAGCAGATGTCTATTGACAGTGACCTGCGAGCGAACTTGATCACAGTCGATGAAGCGCGCACCCGACGAACCGAATTGGGTAAGGAAAGCCAATTGTTCGGGGCCATGGACGGCGCCATGAAGTTCGTCAATGGCGACGCGATTGCCAGTCTCATCATTGTCGCGATCAACTTGATCGGCGGTATGGCCATCGGTGTTTTGCAGCACGGCATGAGCGGCGGCGACGCCCTGCAGTTGTACGCGGTGCTGACCATTGGTGACGGGTTGATTGCGCAGATCCCGGCGCTGCTGATTTCGGTCACCTGCGGCATGATTATTACCCGTGTGCCGAGTGGCGATGCCGTGCCCGCCAACATCGGCCGTGAGATTGCCGAGCAAATCACCAGCCAGCCAAAAGCCTGGATCATGGCCGCGATGGCCATGTTGGGTTTTGCCGCGTTACCGGGCATGCCAACGGCAGTGTTTCTGAGCATTGCCTTTATCTGCGGCTTTGGCGGACTGCTACAACTTCGGCGCGCCAAACCCGTTGAGCAGGACCAGGAGATCGTTGTCACGCCAGAAATGAACGGCAGTGAAGACCTGCGCAGCTTCTCCCCCAGCCGCCAGTTTGTGTTGCAGTTCCACCCTGATCAAGACACTGAACTGGTCGACGAACTGATCGTGCAAATACGCCAACGACGCAATCGCCTGGTGGTCCAGTTTGGCTTGACCCTGCCCTCCTTCGTCATCGAACGGGTCGCTCACATAGACGCTGACGAATTCCGTTTTCTGGTTTACGACGTTCCAATGCTAAGGGCGACATTCACCCAGACTCATGTGGCAGTGAACATAGACGACCTTCCGGAATTAACAGAAGCCGGTAGCCAGGAGCGTCAAGAGGATCAATGGGCCTGGACGCCGAGCAACGCCTCTTTGCTGCAAAAAAATGCCATCGAGTCCGTCAGTGCCATGACGCTGATCATAGAGCGCATGGAGCGCTCCATGCAGGCGTGGGGTCCCCAGTTCATTGGGATGCAAGAGACAAAATCGATCCTGAGTTTCCTCGAGCGCGAACAGCCCGAACTGGCCCAGGAGGTTCAGAGGGTACTGCCGCTGTCGCGCTTCTCTGCCGTGCTACAGCGCCTCGCGGCCGAATGCATACCGCTGCGTGCCCTTCGGGTGATTGCCGAAACCCTCATCGAACATGGTCAGCACGAGCGCGAAATTACCGTATTGACGGACTACGTGCGAATCGCACTAAAGGCGCAGATTGTTCACCAGTACAGTGGGCCCGAGGGTCTGCTGGTGTGGCTGGTAACCCCCGAAAGCGAAGGCATTTTGCGCGATAGTTTGCGGCAAACGCAGACCGAGACATTCTTTTCACTCAACAACGAAACCAGCCAATTGCTGGTCCAGCAGCTGCACATGGCATTCCCCCTCCGCGCCAAGGAAACAGCGGTGCTGTTGGTCGCGCAGGATCTGCGCAGCCCGTTAAGAACATTGCTTCAGGAAGAATTCCACCATGTACCGGTGCTGTCATTTGCTGAGATCAATAGCACGTCGCAGGTAAAAGTCATGGGACGCTTCGATCTGGAAGACGACCAGGACGAACTGGATGATGAGTACGCCGCATGATGACCTGGAGAACACCAGATGTTTGAATTAAGGGTACTAAGTGGCTTGCACGAGGGCGCGGCATTACCGCTGATAG
Organism: Pseudomonas rossensis; assembly: GCF_039888995.1. Lineage (NCBI taxonomy): Bacteria > Pseudomonadati > Pseudomonadota > Gammaproteobacteria > Pseudomonadales > Pseudomonadaceae > Pseudomonas > Pseudomonas rossensis. The sequence continues at coordinate 5,027 of NZ_JBBWCB010000119.1, forward strand.
GCGACACGTGGATGATCGGTTCAGATTCGGCCCAGGACCTGACGTTATATGACGCCGCGATTACCAGCCTGCACTGCCGCTTGCAGCGTATGAATGACACGTGGTCGCTGACTGCGGTCAATGGCGTGGTGTGCAATGAGCAGGGCCAGGCACAGGCCCTGATGGAGTTGACACCTAACCAGAGATTCACGCTAGGTTCTGTATGGCTGTGTCTGGCGCATACCGACATGGCCTGGCCAGACACCGCCGCCTGCGCCGAAACCGCGGCAGAGGATGACCCCGCCCTGGCAGAACCCGCTGACGAGGTGCCGCAGCAGAACAAGTCATGGCGGTCACGCGTGTTCAATCGCCCCAACAGCGTGTTGATCGGTCTGCTCATCGGTGTCGCAGGCAGCGCCTGGAGCTTGAGTAGCGGTCCGTCGCCGGAAAAAGTACACATCGAAGTGAAAGCTGCGCAAGTCGTACCGCCGCCCGCGCATCCGGCGGACAATCGCCTCATGCTCAGCAGTGTCGACGACGCCAAGAACCGGCTTGACACCATGCTGAGCGACCGGCTGCTGAGCGATCTCACCGTGCTACTGACGCCTGACGGCCTGACCATCAATGGCAGCCTGCAGGACGAGTCGCGGCTGCTTTACCAGCGCATGCTTCAACAGTTCAATGAGCGCTATCAATCGCCCGTAGCGCTGATCGACAACGTCTCTACGTCGGGCAACGGACTGCCGTTCACTATCGTACATATCATGTCCGGTCCGCAGGCACATCTGGTGACTGGGGAAGGCCGGCGCATGTACATAGGCGATGAGTACCAAGGGCTGCGCCTGACCCGCATTGATGACCAGCGCATCGAGTTTGAAGGCGATCGCCGTTATGAGGTGCGCTGGTGAATGCGGCACTTGCACACTGGACGGCCGGCCAACGCTCGCGCCTCGCCAACTTTTCCGCGGTGCGCGTCAGCGGGCACGTCAGCGCGGTGAATGGCATTTTGCTGGAGTGCCAGATCCCCTCAGCAAAGATTGGCGACTTGTGCGAAGTCAGCAAGGCGAATGGCGGTGTAATGCTGGCCGAGATCGTTGGTTTCACTTCGCAATTTACCTTGCTCAGTGCCCTCGGTACGCCCGATGGCATTCAAGTGGGTGCAGGCATACGTCCATTGGGTATTGCGCATCGCATTGGTGTAGACGACAGCCTGCTGGGTTGCGTGCTCGATGGCTTTGGGCGGCCGCTACAGGGTGACGGCGCCGGTGCATTTGCCGGCCCGAATGATCGGCGCATCACCCTGCCGGTTATCACAGATGCAATACCTGCGACTTTGCGGCCGCGTATCACCACAGCGCTCCCCACGGGTATTCGCGCGATTGACAGTGCGCTGCTGCTGGGAGAGGGGCAGCGCGTCGGGCTCTTCGCGGGCGCCGGTTGCGGCAAGACCACGCTGATGGCGGAACTGGCCCGCAACATGGGGTGCGATGTGATTGTGTTTGGTCTGATCGGCGAACGTGGGCGTGAACTGCGCGAGTTTCTGGATCATGAACTGGATGAAACCCTGCGCCAACGTTCGGTGCTGGTGTGCGCCACCTCCGACCGATCAAGCATGGAGCGCGCCCGCGCGGCGTTCACCGCGACGACCATCGCCGAGGCTTTCCGGGCCGAGGGGCGCAAAGTCTTGTTGTTGATTGATTCATTAACCCGATTTGCTCGAGCGCAGCGAGAAATCGGTATCGCTGCCGGCGAACCCTTGGGCCGTGGAGGGTTGCCGCCATCCGTGTACACCTTGCTGCCCCGCTTGGTGGAACGCGCGGGCATGAGTGAAGCCGGCTCGATCACAGCGCTTTACACGGTGCTGATTGAACAGGATTCGATGAACGATCCAGTCGCCGACGAAGTACGCTCGCTGCTCGATGGACACATTGTGCTGTCACGCAAACTGGCGGAGCGCGGCCATTACCCAGCCATTGATGTGCAAGCCAGCATCAGTCGCGTGCTGAGCAACGTTAGCGGTCGTGAGCATCAGCAAGCCAATAATCGCCTGCGTCGTTTGATGGCGTCTTACCGACAAGTCGAAATGCTCTTGCGATTGGGTGAGTACCAACCAGGTGGCGACCCGATCACCGACTGCGCGGTCACGCTCAACGGCCCGATCAACGCGTTTTTACAGCAGGATCTGCGCGAACCGGTACCGTTACAAACAACTCTCGAAGCACTGATCCAGCTCACCTCGCAAATTCCGGAGGGATGATGGACGAAGAAATTGAAGTCGATCCACAGCGTGAAGCAATGGAGCACGTGATCAGCGTGCTCACCCCTTTGCGCGAGCATCGCCAGGCGAGTGCCGAACGAGCGCTGCACCGGGCGAAAGTGGACCTGGCAGGCATGCAAGAACAGCTTGCGCAAGCGCGCGAAAACCTAACGCAAGAGCGCGACAGCCAAAGTGCACGGCGGCAGGTTCTGGCCACTGCCCATCTGCAGCAGGCCATGACCCTGAGCAAGGTCGATCACTGGCAAGAAAAAGAGCGACAGATGCTTGATCGACTGTCTCGATTGCATCAGGACATCGACCAGCTAGGCCTACAAATTGACCAACAAAAAATCCTGCTCGAAGGCTCTCACCAGACGGCCAAGGCGCGGCAGCGCGCGGTGGAAAAGTTGGCGTGCTTGAGCGAAGCCCTGAATGAAGAAGGTTGAGATGATATGAGCGCACCACCGATCAAGTCCGCACCACCTCCACAAGTCAGACCTCAAGAGGTCGCGCGTCCGAATCCCAACGAAACTCAACGCCCGAATCACAGCGCGGTACGCCGTAGTGAAACCGAGCGCACTCATTCGTCATCCAGTCGTCAAGCAACGGATGAACGGGTGAATGCCGATGCTCAGGTCTTTGCGCAACTACTGATGCCTCAGGGCAACAATAACGACGGACAGTCCAACGCTTCCGGCAGCGGTTTTAGCCTGCCAGTGCGGTTAGATAACCTGTCGGCGCAATTGGTCGATGAGTTGGCTCAGCAACTGCCCATTCAATCTGGAGGCTCTTTCAGGGTTACGCTGATGATGCCTAATCTCGGTAAGGTCTACGTCAAGGCGAATAAAACCGAGAGCCACTGGGCCATCGATCTTGGCTTCGCCCGCGCCGACGTTCTCGATCGTTTGCAGCCTCGTCAGGGCGCCTGTGAGCAGGCGCTGAAAGAGGCGCTAGGGCACGACGTTCAACTGTCTCTGCACCAGGACCTCCGCGCATGACGGCCCTGCGATTGCGCCGCGTCAACCGCGCTGTCGCCCAGGTTTCCCGTCAATTAGGCGCGGGGGTGACGCTCGACTTCACAGCGCACGGACTACCTGGCCAACTGATTTTAAGCCAGATCGGTGCGGGCCAACCGCCAACAGACGACGCTGTGGCGCTGAGTAGTGCCGCAGGGCCCCTGCGCATGAGCCATGCGGGCCCAGTACTCAGTCTGCTGGGCAATACGCCAGTTGTCTTTGAGGGGCCCCATCAGGCCTGGTATTGGCAATACGTCAATCAGCAGCTCAGCGCGCCGATAGCGGCGTTATTAGCACCCATAGAACCGATTGAAGTCGACGGTGAACTCGCGGGTGCCCAACTGTCATGCCGGCTGCAGGTGCGCTTGGGCGAAGAATCCGTGCATGCCGTGCTAAGTGCCTCTGCAGGCACATTGCTAAGTTTGCTGGGCAGTGAGCAGTGGCAACGACATGAACGTGATCTGCCTGATAACTGGAAAGTGCCCCATCCAGTCGTCCTCGGCCAAGTCTCCCTGACCCTCGAGCAACTGAAATCTCTGCGCCCGGGCGACGTGGTATTGCCGTCGCTATGTCATTTCGACAACAACGGCGACGGCTACCTGCTCATCGCCGGGCAACGGTGGCGTGTAGGTACCGAGACGCGAGCCGACCGACTTGTTGTACGGCTAGGCCATGAGGAACATTTTGATGATGGGCAATGACAACGTGAATCAAGAACCCGAACAAGACCTTTACGACGAAGAAAACACCGACACCCACGGCGGAATGGAAGAAGCGCCCGATGAGGAGCAGGAAGATAAAGATGAATATGAGGAGCAGGTCGAAGAAGAGCAATCCACTGCAATCGACCCCCTGTATCAAATGCCCCTGGAGCTGACCCTGTGCTGCGGCATCCTGATATTGACCTTGGGTGATCTGCGAAGACTGGCCCCCGGTACGGTACTGGAAGTCACGGGCACCCTGCCCGGCCATGCCACGCTCTGTCACGGAGAGCGAGTGGTCGCAGAGGGCGAGTTGGTGGACGTTGACGGTCGCCTGGGCCTGCAACTCACGCGCACGGCTTTTCACCCATGATCATGGAGGGGATGAACCCCATGATGCTGGCGCTGTTCCTCAGCGCACTGTCACTGATCCCTTTCCTGCTGATCGTTTGCACAGCATTTTTGAAGATCGCAATCACATTGTTGATCACGCGTAACGCCATTGGCGTGCAGCAAGTTCCACCGAACATGGCGCTGTACGGTATTGCCCTCGCGGCGACGATGTTCGTCATGGCGCCGGTAGGCAAGGAAATCCAGGACCGCATCAATACCAGTCCACTGGAAATGGGCAGCGTGGAAAACCTGCAGGCCAGTATCTCGACCGTCGCCGGGCCTCTACAGCGTTTTATGAGCCGTAACACCCAGCCAGACGTTATCGCGCATCTATTAGATAACACGCAACGTATGTGGCCCAAGGAAATGGCTGACGCAGCCACCAAAGACGATCTGATGCTGGTCATCCCGGCGTTCGTACTGTCTGAGCTGCAGGCAGGTTTCGAAATCGGCTTCCTGATCTACATCCCCTTCATCATCATCGACCTGATCATCTCCAACCTGCTCCTGGCACTGGGCATGCAGATGGTGTCGCCCATGACGATTTCCCTACCTCTGAAGTTGCTGTTGTTCGTGTTGGTGGATGGCTGGACGCGTCTGTTAGACAGCCTTTTTTATTCGTACATGTGAGGTCAGCCGTGGACGCCATGGTGTTTTTCAAGCAAGGCATGCTTCTGGTAGTCATCCTTTCTGCGCCGCCACTGATCGTAGCTGTGTTGGTGGGGGTGGTGACATCGCTGTTGCAGGCGCTTTTGCAAATCCAGGACCAGACCCTGCCCTTCGGCGTGAAGCTGGTGGCGGTGGGAATTACTCTCGCGGTGACCGGTCGGTGGATTGGTGTCGAGCTAATTCAGTTCATCAATCTGGCATTTGCGTTGATCGCCAGAACGGGGGCCTCACACTAAATGCTGCTCGACGCCCAAAGCTGCTACGAATTCTTGCTCGGTATAATGTTGGCCATGGCCCGCTTGGTGCCTTGCATGATCCTGGTGCCCGCATTTTGTTTCAAATTCCTCAAAGGCCCGCTGCGTTACGCAGTGGTGGTTGTGGTGGCATTTGTTCCGGCGCCATCGATCAGTCGCGCGCTCAGCACCTATCACGACGCCTGGTTCTCGATCGCCGGCTTGCTGATCAAAGAGATGATCCTGGGTACCCTCCTCGGCCTGCTGTTGTACGCGCCGTTCTGGATGTTCGCTTCAGTGGGCGCTTTGCTCGACAGCCAGCGTGGTGCGCTCAGTGGTGGCCAGATCAATCCCAGCTTGGGGCCTGATGCCACGCCAATGGGAGAGCTGTTTGAGCAAACTCTGATTATGCTAGTGATTCTGTCTGGGGGGCTTTCGTTGCTGACTCAGGTGATTTGGGACAGTTATCTGATTTGGCCTCCCACCGCCTGGTTCCCGGGAATGACGGGGGAAGGCATGGATGTTTTCCTCGGTCAACTCAGCCAGACACTCAAACACATGTTGCTGTACGCCGCGCCTTTCATCGGCCTGCTGCTTTTGATTGAGGCAGCTTTCGCGATCGTGGGCTTGTACGCTCAGCAACTCAATGTGTCGATTCTGGCGATGCCTGCCAAAAGTATTGCAGGTCTGGCGTTTCTGCTGATCTACCTCCCTACCTTGCTCGAACTGGGCAACGGAGAGCTGCAAGCGTTGGCAGACATCAAGACGCTTTTGCTGGATTTGGTGCAAGTGCCATGAGTGAAAAAACCGAGAAAGCCACACCCAAGCAACTGATGGATGCCAGGGAGAAAGGTCAGGTTGGTCAAAGCCAGGACCTGGCCAAACTGCTGGTCCTAGTAATGGTTAGTGAGGTGACGCTGAGCCTGGCTGACCAGAGTATCGCGCAGTTGCAGCAATTGCTGTCGCTGTCACTTGATCAGGTGGGTCGACCCTTTTTGCACACAGCAGCAGAAGTGACTACCAAAGGCATCAATGTATTGATCGGCTTCATTCTCAGCAGCGTGGGCGTCGCCATCATCACGCGCATGGTGGGTACGTGGGTGCAGATCGGCTTTCTGTTCGCGCCCAAGGCGTTGATACCTGACCTGAACAAGCTCAATCCCTTTGCACAGATCAAACAGATGGTCTCCGCGCAAAACGTGAGCACTCTGCTTCTTAGTATTCTGAAAGCGTCGGCCATCGCCGTGACGCTGTACGTGCTCATCAAGCCAGCGTTGGGCACGCTTATTCTTCTTGCATACACCGACCTGAACACATACTTGCGCGCACTGACAGAACTGTTCCGGCACATTCTGCGCTCGACACTGGGCTTGCTCTTGGTGATTGGCGCAGCCGACTTTGGTTTGCAAAAATACTTCCATGCCAAAAAAATGCGCACGAGTCATGAAGACATCAAGAGAGAACACAAACAGAGCGAAGGCGACCCCCACGTCAAGGGGCATCGCCGCCAGTTGTCCCATGAGATCTTGAACCAGGAGCCGACGGACGCACCCAAACCGGTGCAAGGCGCGGATATGGTTATCGTCAACCCAACTCACTTCGCTGTGGCGCTGTACTACCGTCCAGGCGAAACGCCGTTACCGCTGATTCATTGCAAAGGTCAAGACCATGATGCGTTAACCCTGATAGAAGACGCCAAGCGGGAGAAAATTCCGATCGTGCAAAGTGTCTGGCTTGCACGCACGTTGTACAAAGTGAACGAAGGTAAATTTATCCCTCGCCCCACGCTGCTGGCGGTGGCGCATATCTATCAGATTGTCCGACAGCTCTCAGAGGTGACAGATGAAGTGATCAGGGTCCAAACTCCCTGAGCAGGGTCATCAAATCGTAACCGTGAATGAAGCTTACTGGACCTCAAAGCCTCGCGGAAACCGTCGCATGAATATCCCCTTCCAAACATCCTCTTTGACGCCCGACATTGTGTCGATCCCGCCTCAGGCACAAGTCTGTTTTTACAACGCCGCACGACGTCTTGAACTGTCGACGCGTGACATTCAATGTTTTGCGGATACCGGTGTAATGCACCTGCCGGGCCTTTCTTTGCACATGCAGCTTTGGGGAGAAACACCCGCGCCGCAGTGGTATGTCATAGCGGCCTTGTCGCGTCCAGATGACGTGTCCCCAAGCCTCTGGAACGAACTGTTATTGCGCAGTAATTGTTCGATCAGCGCCATGAGCACATGCGCTGTCGGCATCGACGAACGCGGCGACGCCGTGTTGATTAACCGGCTTGCCGCCCACCCATATTCCGACTTCCCATACGTGGCGGACGAGCTGGCGCTGGTGATAGCGCTGGCAGAGAGCTTGATAGGGGGCGCAACAGCGCTCAGCACGGGCAACCGTACTGACTATCCACAACACTTTTCTTCTGCTGCACGACGTCCGGCTGAACACGAATCTGTTCAGGTCACACTTGCACTCAACTGGCATCAATCGTTGATTGATCAGGCACTACGGCACCTGGGCAGTACGCAATCGCTCGATAGCATAGAAACTATTTGCGTCTTACGGCTCGGCGATCAGCAATTGGAAGTGGTCGCCGACAGCGACAAACGTCATCTGGTCGTCAGCACGGCCATCGCCAATGTCCTGCGCAGTGACGGGCAACGAGCCCTGGCTCTGGGTGCCAACCTGGAACTGATGACGTTGACGGGTTGCACGATTGCCATGGCGCCGCACGGTGCCTGCCTGCAAGGCCGCTGGGACTCTCGAGGGCTGGATGGCCTCGCACTGGGTAACTGGCTGGGTGATTTTTCCTTACTGGCCCGCACGGTCGGTGTCGACATACCTTCATTTCCTGCTATGAGGACGAGACCATGAGTAGCCGTATTGCGTCACCGTCTTCAACTTTGCGCCCCGCCTCACCTATCGAGCTGACCGAGGCCCCAGGGCGGTTGTCGAGTCTTGAGCAAGGTCAGCCACTTGATACCCTACCCAGCGCGCAGTCACGCGCAACCCAGGCGTTCGCCGGTCTGAATAAAAATTTTCATCGCGATTACCTGCTCCCCTCCTGGCAATCGTTGAACCGCTACCGTCGTGACATTTGTAGCCAAGGCTATCGACTCGGCAACGCTACCACTCAACACGTAAAGCGCGGCGTGGTGCAAAGCTGGGACGACAGTGTAGCAAATCTACCGTCCGCACGTAGCACCTTGGCTGCCCTTGGCCATACCGTACAGCAGGTGGCGAGTTGCGGTTTGCCCACCTATGCCCGCGAGGTAGCATTCATGCATGCCTACAGCGCTCTTGCCAGCGGCTTGGCGGAAAAAAGCCCCTATGGCGCGCTCACTTTTCAGGCTGCGGTTTCGCTGGTGAGCATTGCCAGTCACGTCTACGTACGCCAGCCACGCTTGGACCGCTTGGGCGCCGCGTCTACAGTAGCTGTGCGTGGCCACTTCGGTTTAAGCCCGGCGCATTGGGAAGAACTCAATCCTGCGCAACGGCAAGTTTTAGGTACAAGACAACAACAGGATTCGCGCAATGTCACGCGCAATCAGGTTGTAGCCGAGGTCATCTACTTGAGCCTCGGCGCGTTGGGTGCCGCGAGAGGCGATGGCGCGCTGAGTGCACGGGTACTCGCAACTCAACTGCGCAACGTTATCTATGCCGGCTCGCGTGAATTGATACAGGCCAGTGTCAGTATGACAGCCAAACAAGACGCGACAGTGAGTGCGCACGGGGTCAACGACAACAACATGGCAACGCTGGGGTGGGCCTATGCGGCCATGACGCTAACGATGGGCTTTGTTCAGGATTCGATCAGTCAAAACGCATTGCCAACCGGTCAGTCACTGTCCGGTGCTGCGTTGACCGATGCCAACCAACAACCTTTGAATGGCCTGCAACTGGCTAAATCGATCCAGACACTGGCCGGTCTGCGCGCCGGGTTCAATACCCTGATTGCCATTATGGACGGGCATTTGACAAGGCACTTCGACACACAACAGGCAGGCACCGCTCAAATACTAAAAGCCAGCCTGCCTCTCACCGATTACGATCGCGTACTCGATCATTCCATCGCCCGCACGGGATGGACCAGTCTTGCGAGCGCCGCCAGCATGGCCATGGAGCAAGCCAGTTCAAAGGCGTCACCAGCGCTGGCCAGTTTTTTGGGAAACGCCGCGACAGCAGCGGCATTGGGGTTGGGTTATCGCACCACGAACCAAACGTTCCAGGCTCATGCGAGTGTCCGTAGAGTTTCAGAATAATCTGAAACTTTTTCAGGAACGTTGAAATTCTATGAGGAGCCAGCGAGTCGTCCCAAGATCTGCGAAAGCTTCGAATCGTTTTCTCAATGCCGCCTTGCAACTTGGTTCGTCCCAGAGGTTGTAGTCACAACCTGGAAGCTTTCGCCCTTGCTCTTCAATGCCAAGGGCAACTTGATGAGCGTGTTGAATATTCATCGCCACGACTAGGCCTGCTGCATCCGACTTGAGCTTTCGGATCTCATCGAGCTTTTCAATTCCCAGGTTGAGCAACTGTCCGGAACCATCGCTAAAAGTCCGCCCTCCTCTCGACAGCAAAGGTTGTCCCGAAAAGAAACCGTTGAAGTACACCAGCGGTCGTAGTATCTGCGCACGCGAACTGGTTAAAAAGTCGGGTGAAGACTGGATCAATCCAGTCGAATTTGGGCCGCTCATGGCGGCTTCAGTGCAGCTCTGATACGCCTAACCATTGATGGCGATGTTGCGGGTTCACCTGATGCAAACCAGTTCGGTTACAGCGATCCGGCGAAGCAGACTTGCGTTGTCGAATCTGTGGATGGTGCGAAAACGGTTGATGGGTTTGGGTGAGGTACGCCTGTAATGCGGGTTAATTGCTCTGAAACAGCGCGATTAAAGGAAAGAGCCATGAATTAAGGACAGGAAAGGTCTGTTTTTCGGCCGATACACTTTTTTTGAACCTCTAGCCGCGAGGGCCTTAAAAGTCGGTGGGTACTTCAGACCTTCCCTAAGGATTCTCCGAACAAGTCCTCAGATGTGCTGAAATACGCCCTTACCACCTGATTCGAGCCAGACATGAGCCAGATGAGCTTTTCCGACTTCGAATATGCGGGCAAGCGCAAGCAGACCCGCCGCGAACGGTTCCTCGCCGAGATGGATCAGGTGGTGCCCTGGAGTGGCTTGCTGGGGCTGATCGAGCCGTTCTACCCAAAGGCCGGTGGCGGACGTAAACCTTACCCGCTGGAAACGATGCTGCGCATTCATCTGTTGCAGAACTGGTTCTCGCTGAGCGCGCCGATCCCCGAAGACACCACGATCATGAACTTCCGACACTTGCTGGAAAAGCACCAGTTGGCCCCAGCAATCCTCGCGGTCATCAACGGTTATTTGCAGGAAAAGGGCCTCTCGCTACGCCAGGGCACCATCGTCGATGCCACCATTATTCATGCTCCCAGCTCGACCAAGAACCAAGACGGCAAGCGCGATCCAGAGATGCATCAGACAAAGAAGGGCAACCAGTTTTACTTTGGAATGAAGGCGCATATTGGCGCCGATGCCGAGTCGGGCCTGGTTCATCATGTCCATGGCACAGCAGCCAATGTGGCCGATGTCACGCAGGTCGCCGAGCTGTTGCATGGCGAAGAAAATGCGGTGTACGCAGACGCCGGCTACACCGGTGTTGAGAAACGCGATGAGCATGAAAACCGTGAATTGATCTGGCAGATCGCCGCCCGGCGCAGCACGTATTCCAAGCTGAGCAAACGTAGCCTGATCTACAAGGCCAAGCGCAAAATCGAATATCTCAAAGCGCAGACGCGGGCCAAGGTTGAGCATCCATTTCGAGTGATCAAACGGCAGTTTGGTTACGTGAAAGTACGGTTTCGCGGGCTGATGAAAAACACCGCTCAGTTGACCACGTTGTTCGCTCTGTCAAACCTGTGGATGGCTCGAAAACAGCTGGTGGGTATGGGCGAATTGCGCGCTTAACGCGGAGAACTGGGCGTAGAAGCCCGCCAAAACAGACGGCATGGGGTGTTTCTCGGAAAAGACCGTAGAACGCAGCGACTTTTTTCAACTCGTCACTCAGTGATGACGAGTTGATCGGAGCATCC
>NZ_JBBWCB010000120.1:0-16177 GCF_039888995.1 Pseudomonas rossensis
TGATAGTTGTAACCCACCCGCGTCACCACACCCGCCGCTTTCGCCGCTAGACGCATGGCCTCGGCCTGTTCCAGATTCACCGCCAACGGCTTCTCGCAATACACCGGTTTGCCGGCGGCGAGGGCGGCCATGGCCATGGGGTAGTGCAGGTGATTGGGCGTGGTGATGGCGATCAGATTGACCTTGGGGTCATCGATCAGTTGCTGCCAGTCGCTATGAGCGGTGTCGAAACCCCAGGCATCGGCGCAGTGGCGGGCTCGCTGCGGATCGGCATCGGCCAGGGCGGCGAGTTTGAGCTTGAGGGGCAGTTCGAAAACCGCACTGACGTTGCGAAACGCCAAGGCATGGGCGCGGCCCATGAAACCTGTGCCGATGAGTCCGATACCGAGTTCGCGCATAGCCGGGGTCCTTTTGGAATTATATTTTCAGGAGGAGCTATTAATGGAATAAATATTCCTTGTTTGCAAATGGTGGAATTAAAATTCTTTCGCGTGGGCAAAAAAAGAAGGCAGCCCTAAGGCCAATGCCAGTCAGTTAAGCCGTAACACGATCTGTAGCAGCTGGCGAAGCCTGCGTTCGGCTGCGGAGCAGTCGTAAAACCTGAGCGCGAGGTCTTCCTGAAGCACCTCGTCGTCTGATTTCACGACTGCTCCGCAGCCGAACGCAGGCTTCGCCAGCTGCTACAAGGTTTGCGTTGCGGCTGAAATGGCTTAACTGATCAGCATTAGCCCTAAGGCTGCCTTTTGTTCATCCGGTAAATCGGATCAGGACAAGAACCCACCATCCACATTCAACGAAACCCCAGTGGTGTAACTCGACGCATCACTGGCCAGATACAACACCGCTCCCGCCATCTCACTCGGATCCGCCACACGCTTGAGCGGAATCTGTTGCAACGCGGTGTTCAAAATAGCCTCGTTTTTCACCAGCGCCGAAGCAAATTTGGTGTCGGTCAGACCCGGCAGCAGCGCATTGCAGCGAATGCCGAACTGCGCGCATTCCTTGGCGAACACTTTGGTCATGTTGATGACCGCCGCTTTGGTCACCGAATAGATGCCCTGGAAGATCCCCGGCGAGATGCCGTTGATCGAGGCGACGTTGATGATGCTGCCGCCGCCGTTTTCGCGCATCAGCTTGCCGGCTTCCACCGACATGAAGAAGTAACCGCGGATATTCACGTCGACGGTTTTCTGGAAAGCGCTGAGGTCGGTGTCCAGTACATTGCAGAACTGCGGGTTAGTCGCCGCGTTGTTGACCAGGATGTCCAGGCGCCCGAACTGTTCGCGGATGCCGGCGAAGACCTGGCTGATCTGTTCCATCTCACCGATATGGCAAGCCACGGCAGTGGCTTTGCCGCCGGCGGCGATGATCGCGTCAGCCACGTGCTGGCAGCCATCGAGTTTGCGGCTCGAGACGATGACGTGGGCGCCTTGCTGGGCCAGCAGTTTGGCGATGGCTTCACCGATACCACGGCTGGCGCCAGACACGAATGCGATTTTGCCGTCGAGGTCGAACAACTGAGTCTTGGACATGGTTTTTCCTTGTTATTGGGGCCAGTGGCGTGATCAGAGGCTGGATTTCGAAATGACTTGCAGGCTCATCTGCTCCAGCAGTTTGTTCATGTGAATGAACTGCGCGAAGCGTTTGTCCTGGGTCTGACCATGGAAGAAGCGGTAGTAGATCTGCTGCACGATGCCGGCCAGGCGGAACAGGCCGTAGGTGTAGTAGAAGTCGAAGTTGTCGATCTGGATGCCTGAACGCTCGGCGTAGTAATCGACGAACTCGCGGCGGGTCAGCATGCCCGGGGCGTGGCTCGGCTGGCGACGCATCAGTTGCACCGGTGCCGGGTCGTCGGCTTCGATCCAGTAGGCGAGGGTGTTGCCCAGGTCCATCAGCGGGTCGCCGAGGGTGGTCAGTTCCCAGTCGAGCACGCCGATGATGTCCATCGGGTTGTTCGGGTCGAGGATCACGTTGTCGAAGCGGTAGTCGTTGTGGACGATGCTGGAGGTCGGGTGATCGGCCGGCATCTTGTCGTTGAGCCAGGCTTTGACCGCTTCCCACTTCGGCGCGTCCGGGGTCAGGGCTTTCTCGTAGCGATCGCTCCAGCCTTTGATCTGTCGCGCGACATAACCTTCGGGTTTGCCAAGGTCGCCCAGGCCATAGGCTTTGTAGTCGACCCGGTGCAGCTCAACGAATTTGTCGATGAAACTCTTGCACAGCGTTTCGGTTTTCGCCGAATCCAGACCCAGTTCCGGCGGCAGTTCGGAGCGCAGGATGATCCCCTTGACCCGCTCCATCACATAGAACTCGGCGCCTATCACCGATTCGTCAGTGCAGTGCACGTAGGCTTTGGGGCAGTACGGAAAGCCATCACGGAGCTGATTGAGGATGCGAAATTCGCGGCCCATGTCGTGGGCGGACTTGGCCTTGTGGCCAAAGGGCGGCCGACGCAAGACGAACTCCTGTTCGGGGTATTCCAGCAAGTAGGTGAGGTTCGACGCACCGCCTGGAAACTGGCTGATCTGCGGCAAACCACTCAGGCCCGGAATGTGGGCCTTGAGGTACGGATCGATCAGGCTGGCATCGAGTTCTTCGCCGGTGCGGATACGGGTGGACTGATCAGTAAGCGCCATGCTTATCCCTTCTGCTTATTTTGGAGGCCTGAGACTATTGGTTAATCTAATGCGCACGCCCGACACCCACAACCACGAACGGCCCTTATAGGTGAGCGTGTTGCCGGGCAATCATTGTTTTTGATACACCTGTTTGAATGGTGGTCAGATCATGCTCGTCGTCGATGGCAGGGTAATCGGGGTCAATACCGGATTGCCGGTGAAGAACGCCACCAGATTGCGACCTACCAGCTCCACGGTGCCTTGAGTGGCTTCCGGGGACAAGCCGGCGACATGCGGGGTGAGGATCACATTGGCCAACGCCTTGAAGGCGTTGGGTATTTGGGGTTCTGTGTCGAAGACATCCAGCGCAGCGCCGGCAATCCTGCGCTGCTCGAGCGAGCTGATAAGGTCTGCGGTGACGATCACGCTGGCTCGGGCGATGTTGACGATGAATCCCTGGGGGCCCAAAGCGTCGAGTACCTGTCGGTTGATCAGGTGCTTGGTGCCCAGGCCGCCGGGGGTGGCGACGACCAAAAAGTCTGATTCCCGTGCCAACTCGGTGGGCGTCGAGCGGAAGCTGTACGGCACATCGCTGCGATGCTGGCGGTTGTGGTAACTGACCGTCATGTCGAAGCCGTGGGCGGCGCGTTTGGCGATGGCCATGCCGACCGCACCGAGGCCCAGAATGCCCAGGTGCTTGCCGGCCAGGGACGGGCGCATGATTTTCGGCCACTCACCCCGGCGCACGGCGGCGTCGCAACGGGGAATGTCACGTACCAGAGACAGCAGCATCGCCATGGCATGGTCGGCGACTGAAGAGGCATTGACTCCGGCGTCATTGGTGACCGTAATGCCCCGGTTGGCGGCCGCTTGCAGGTCGACGTGTTCGTAGCCGGCGCCGATCACGCAGATGATCTTGAGATTGGGCAGGGCGGCGATTTCGTCGGCATACAGGCCCAACGGGCCGCGGGTCAGCACTGCATCGATCTGCGCGCCATGGCGTTTAATGGCATCGGCGCGCTCGGCAGGTGTGGGAGCCAGAATCAGGTGAAAACCCTGATGTTCGAGAATCGGCAGGTAATCATTGATGGTTTCAACCAGTACCAGAACGGTTGCAGGCATGCTGGGCTCCTGTGGGCATCGGAAAGTCGGGGCTCGAAAGTTGCTTCAAAACGGTGCTTCAAATTGCTGATTGCGCAACGGTTTGGCATTTACCAACGATAGCAGGCTTGTGGCCTTCGACCTCAGTGTAGGAACGTTCCGTAGCGCTTACCTATCCACGGTGTTCAACACCTTTGCGAAGGCACCGTTCGGGAGAAACAACAAGGCCCCGTCCATTGCTGGCGGGGCCTTGGGTTCGCTGCGCTGTGTTTATCTCAGCCAGTCGGCGTCGCGGCCTTTTCAACGGCCGTGTCCGAGGTGAGAAATGTCCGGGCTGCGTCGAGAATTTCATCTGACAAGGCGTCACCCCGGGTTGCACGGGCCAGGGTCAGGGCGCCGACCATCAGCGAATAGTCCACCAACGCTTTTTGCCGATTGGTTTCGGGCTGATCTGCGCCCATCAGCGGCGCCAGCATCTGCAACAATGCCTCCAGCCCTTGGGTGTAGGTCTGGTGCAATCCGCTTTCAGCGGTTTCATGGCACATGTCGCCGGCAAACGCGGTCACCGGGCAGCTTTCGCCCGGATTATCGCGATTGGCCGCGGACAGGTAGGGCGCGATGATGCTCTCGCGAGCCGAGAGACTGTCGTCGTTATCCTCTATTTTCTGCTTCCAGCGTTCCATCGATTGGGTGAACGCCCGGCTGCACGCCTCTTGCGCCAGCGCTTCCCTGGATTCGAAGTGACCATAGAACCCGCCATGGGTGAGGCCGGCCGCGCCCATCACATCGACGACACTGATCCCGTGCAGGCCACGTTCGCGAAACAGACGCGTGGCGGCCTCGACGATGATCTCGCGGTTGAGTTCTGCTTGTTTGCGGGAGACTCGGGGCATTGGCGGCTCACAGGTATATAAAAGGTAGAAATCAGCTGGCGTATTGAGCAATGCCGTTGCCAAACGACCAGTTCTCTTTCTTTACCTCCACCAGATTGATGAATACATCTTCCAGGCGCACCGCCAGTTCCGCGTTAAGGCTCTCGGCAATGGTTTTGTAGAGGAGTTTTTTCTGCTCGATGGTGCGTCCTTCGCTCAGGGTGATCTGAATCACCACCAGATTGTCGGTGCGATTGATGCCCAGGTAGCCGGGATCAAAGATGAAATGCTGTTCATCGTGCTCGGCCAGAATCTGGAAGTTATCGTTCTCCGGCACGCCAATGGCGCTGTGCATGGCGGCGTAGATCAATTGCCCGACACGTTTGGCGTGAGTCGGGTCTTGATGCTTCTTGATGTCGACGCGAACGAGTGGCATGAGAGGGCTCCGAAATTAGGGTTGCCGGTCAGCAGTCGGGATCGAAATTACATGACGGCAATCCTTTATTAAATAGATTTTTTAAAACATCTATTTAATAACGGGTGCCAGAGGATCTGATCCGCACAACCACTCCTCAGCTAAGTCTTTGCTTCTGCTCATTAATCCCGGACAATCGCGCCCCTGTTTCGGCCAGGGCGCTGCCTGTCGGATTTTTCCGACTCGTCCTGACCGGGTAGCAACTGACCGGAATGCAGAGATCCCACCGGATGAATGATCAGGCCAATAGCGTCGACGAACGCTATGTATCGGCGACACCAGCGACGCTTGAGAGCTGGAATCGCCATGACACCACCTGGATGCTGGGCCTGTTTGGCACGGCCATCGGGGCTGGCACGCTGTTTTTGCCGATCAACGCGGGTCTGGGCGGCTTTTGGCCGTTGCTGGTCCTGGCGGTGTTGGCGTTCCCTATGACGTTTTACGCACACCGTGGCCTGACACGTTTTGTGTTGTCCGGACGCGAAGGCGCGGACATCACTGAAGTCGTGGAAGAGCACTTCGGGATCAAGGCTGGCGCGCTGATCACCTTGCTTTACTTCTTCGCGATCTTCCCGATCCTGCTGATCTATAGCGTGGCCCTGACCAATACCGTGGGCAGTTTCCTCGAGCATCAACTGCACATCATGCCGCCACCGCGCGCCGTGCTGTCGTTGGTGCTGATCCTCGGCCTGTTGGCGGTGGTACGTTGCGGCGAGCAGGTGATCGTCAAGGCCATGAGCCTGATGGTTTATCCGTTCATTGTTGCGCTGCTGTTCCTCGCGGTGTTCCTGATTCCCCACTGGAACGGCGGCATTCTCGCCACCGCGTCGACGCTGCCAGAACCGTCGGCACTGCTGCACACGCTGTGGCTGGCGATTCCGGTGATGGTGTTCTCGTTCAACCATTCACCGATCATCTCGGCGTTCGCGGTGGACCAGAAACGTCGTTATGGCGATCACGCCGAAGAGCGCAGCTCGCAGATCCTGTCCCGCGCCCACGCCTTGATGGTGGTGATGGTGCTGTTCTTCGTGTTCAGTTGCGTGCTGACACTGTCACCGGCGCAATTGGCCGAAGCCAAGGCGCAGAACCTGTCGATCCTGTCGTACCTGGCCAACCACTTCAGCAACCCGACCATCGCCTTCGCGGCGCCGTTGATTGCGTTTGTGGCCATTTCCAAGTCGTTCCTGGGTCACTACATCGGCGCCAGCGAAGGTCTTAAAGGTCTGATCGTGAAGAGTGGCAAGCGCCCGGCACCGAAGACCCTGGATCGCATGACTGCCGCCTTCATGCTGGTGGTCTGCTGGATTGTTGCCACGCTGAACCCGAGCATTCTCGGGATGATCGAAACCCTCGGTGGCCCGATTATCGCCGCGATCCTGTTCCTGATGCCGATGTACGCGATTCGCAAGGTTCCGGCCATGGCGCGTTATCGCGGTCAGGCTTCCAACGTCTTCGTGACGGCGGTGGGCCTGGTGGCGATTTCGGCGTTGATCTATTCGCTGAGCGCCTGATAGGCAAAGATCAAAAGATCGCAGCCTGCGGCAGCTCCTACTGGGATCGGGGTTGTATGCGGTCTGTGTAGGAGCTGCCGCAGGCTGCGATCTTTTGATTCCGGGGCATAAAAAAACGCCGCTCATCTCACGATGGGCGGCGTTTTTTATTGCGTTGCAGCGTTAGGCTTGAACGACCGGGATGTTGGCGTTCGCAGCAGCTTCACGGAACTCGGCGATCTGGTCGAAGGACAGGTAGCGGTAGACATCGGCCGCCATGCTGTCGATCTTGCCAGCGTATTCCATGTACTCCTCGACGGTCGGCAGGCGACCCAGGATGGAAGCAACAGACGCCAGCTCGGCCGAAGCCAGGTAGACGTTCGCGCCGTCACCCAGACGGTTCGGGAAGTTACGGGTCGACGTCGACACAACAGTCGAGTTCGGCTCTACACGTGCCTGGTTACCCATGCACAGCGAGCAGCCCGGCATTTCCATGCGCGCGCCGGCCTTGCCGTAGATGCCGTAGTAGCCTTCTTCGGTCAGCTGGTGTGCGTCCATTTTGGTCGGCGGCGACAGCCACAGACGGGTTGGAAGCTGACCTTTGACCTGTTCCAGCAACTTACCGGCAGCGCGGAAGTGGCCGATGTTGGTCATGCACGAACCGATGAACACTTCGTCGATCTTCTCGCCAGCAACGCTGGACAGCAGACGGGCGTCGTCCGGATCGTTTGGCGCGCAGAGCACAGGCTCTTTGATGTCGGCCAGGTCGATTTCGATGATTTCAGCGTATTCGGCGTCAGCATCGGCAACCATCAACTCAGGGTTGGCGATCCAGGCTTCCATCGCTTGAGCACGACGTTCCAGGGTACGCGCATCGCCGTAGCCTTCGCCGATCATCCAGCGCAGCAGGGTGACGTTGGAGCTCAGGTACTCGGTGATCGACTCTTTCGACAGCTTGATGGTGCAACCGGCAGCCGAACGTTCGGCCGAGGCGTCGGACAGCTCGAACGCTTGCTCGATGCTCAGGTTGTCCAGGCCTTCGATTTCCAGAATGCGGCCGGAGAAGGCGTTCTTCTTGCCTTTCTTCTCGACGGTCAGCAGGCCAGCCTGAATCGCGAAGTAAGGAATGGCGTGAACCAGGTCACGCAGGGTGACGCCCGGTTGCATTTTGCCTTTGAAGCGCACCAGGATCGATTCCGGCATGTCCAGCGGCATAACGCCGGTGGCGGCGGCGAACGCTACCAGACCGGAACCGGCCGGGAACGAAATGCCCATCGGGAAACGGGTGTGCGAGTCACCACCGGTACCGACGGTGTCCGGCAGCAGCATGCGGTTCAGCCAGCTGTGGATGATGCCGTCGCCCGGACGCAGGGACACGCCGCCGCGGGTCATGATGAAGTCTGGCAGGGTGTGGTGGGTGGTCACGTCGATCGGCTTAGGGTAAGCCGCGGTGTGGCAGAAGGACTGCATCACCAGATCGGTCGAGAAGCCCAGGCACGCCAGGTCTTTCAGTTCGTCACGGGTCATAGGACCGGTGGTGTCCTGAGAACCGACGGTGGTCATTTTCGGTTCGCAGTAAGTACCTGGGCGAACGCCTTTGCCTTCTGGCAGGCCACAAGCCTTGCCGACCATTTTCTGCGCCAGGGTGAAGCCCTTGCCGGTGTCGACAGGTGCTTCAGGCAGCTTGAACAGGTCGGTAGGGCCCAGGCCCAATTCGGCACGGGCCTTGTCAGTCAGGCCGCGACCGATGATCAGCGGGATACGGCCGCCAGCACGAACTTCGTCCAACAGCACCGGGGTCTTCATTTCGAAGGTGGTCAGGACTTCGTCAGTGCCGTGTTTGCAGACTTTGCCAGCATGCGGGTACAGGTCGATCACGTCGCCCATGTTCATGTTGGTAACGTCGAACTCGATTGGCAGTGCGCCAGCATCTTCCATGGTGTTGTAGAAGATAGGAGCGATCTTGCTGCCGAAGCAGAAACCGCCAGCACGCTTGTTCGGCACGTTAGGAACGTCGTCGCCGAAGAACCACAGTACGGAGTTGGTCGCCGATTTACGCGACGAACCGGTACCGACCACGTCACCGACGTAGGCGATCGGGAAGCCTTGACCGCGCATTTCTTCGATCTGCTTCATCGGGCCAGTCACGCCTTGGGCGTCAGGCACGATGCCTTCGCGGGCCATTTTCAGCATGGCCAGGGCGTGCAGCGGGATGTCCGGGCGGGACCAGGCGTCCGGGGCAGGGGACAGGTCGTCGGTGTTGGTTTCGCCGGTGACCTTGAACACGCGCAGGCTGATCTTGTCGGCCAGGACAGGGCGGTTTTTGAACCACTCGCCGTCAGCCCAGGATTGCAGCACGCCTTTAGCGTGAACGTTGCCGTTCTTGGCTTTTTCAGCGACGTCGTGGAAAGCGTCGAACATCAGCAGGGTGTGCTTGAGTTCTTCGGCAGCGACTGGTGCCAGTTCGGCGTCGTCCAGCAGATTGACCAGAGTCACGATGTTGTAGCCGCCCTGCATGGTGCCGAGCAGTTCAACAGCGCGTTTCTTGTCGATCAGAGGGGATTTTGCTTCGCCTTTAGCAAGGGCAGACAGGAAACCGGCCTTTACATAGGCTGCTTCGTCCACACCTGGCGGAATGCGATTGGTGATCAGGTCAACGAGGAAAGCTTCTTCGCCAGCCGGGGGATTCTTCAGCAGCTCGACCAGGCCTGCAGTTTGTTCGGCGTTAAGCGGCTGGGGAACGATACCCAGTGCTGCACGCTCTTCGATATGTTTGCGGTAGGCTTCAAGCACAGTTATTACCCTCATCAGTGGTCCCAAATGGGTGTCCGGGACGCTCATCCCGAAATTGCCGTACTCATGCGCTGCGTGGCGTTGTGGGCCACTTAGCCAGAATTACCGACAATTCCTTACAGAAGCTGCTTTCAAAGTTTTACGCCTGCAGAACGGGGAGCTGATGAGGGTTGGCGTAGAGCTTTTCCCCGCTGGAAAAACCCTTCGCCAACTCCGCTCTGAAGGAACGACTGTGCTCGTGACGCTTTGAAAACAGCTTCTAACGGACATTGGCGCCTTAAAAGGCTGGCTGATTCTACGGCAAAAAAAAATTAAAGGTAAGTTAGGCCCTCAAGATTGAGGGGTGATGAATGTTAGACAAAGGGCTAACATGCCGACCTGTTCTGCTTTCCCGTGCTCTCCCAACCTATGCCCAATCAGACCATCAAGACCCCCTGCGTCGGCCTCTGCTCCACTGTTTACGGTGATTTGGTGTGCCGTGGCTGCAAGCGTTTCCACCATGAAGTGATCAACTGGAATGGTTACAACGAGGAGGAAAAGCGCGCGGTGTGGCTGCGTCTTGAGCTGCTGCTGTCCCAGGTGATGGCCAGCAAGCTTGAAGTTTTCGATCCCCAGCGCCTGCGTCTGCAACTGGAGCAGCGCAAGATCCGCTTTGTGCCGCATCAGTCGGAATATTGCTGGGCGTATCAGTTGATCGCCCGGGGCGCGCGGGTCATCAACAATCTGGAAGCCTACGGGATGGTGCTGATGCCGGAGTTTCGCGACTGGAACCTGCCGGAACTGCGGGATGCCATTGATCGGGAGTTCTTTTTGCTCTCCGAGGCGCATTACCAGCGCTACATTGCGCCGGGCTTTCTCAAAGACGCCTTCGGCGGCTGATTTTTAAAGTCAAAAGATCGCAGCCTTCGGCAGCTCCTACAGAGGGATGCGATTCATGTAGGAGCTGCCGAAGGCTGCGATCTTTTGATCTTGCTTAATGCTGGGTCACAATCTCCTCCAGATGGTCCATGATCGTATCCGGCTTCAGCACCAGCACATCGCTCTCCACCGCATCCAGCACCACTTCCGCCGTGTTACCGATCAACGCTCCCGACAACCCGGACCGTGCGACAGTGCCAATCACCGTCACCGCCGCCTGCAGCTTGTGAACAATGAACGGAATCAACACATCCGCCGGACCTTCCTCGATATGCAGGTGCTCGTCATCAATGTCGAACTCGGCCTGAAACGATTTGCACTGTTCGCGATAGCGCGCCTCGATGGTTTCGCTAAGCTGCAACGTCGGGTCGGCCGCCGACAGCATCGGCGACGGATGGGCGCTGACCACGTGTAAATGGGCCTTGGCCAGGCTGGCGATGTCATAGCCGTGATCGATGATGGCGGCGTGCAGCGTACGGTGTTCGGCGTCGGTATTACCGACATCGATCGCCGCCAGAATGACGCCGCCTGTCCAGGGTTTCGAGGTTTTGACCAGCAGCACCGGCGTCGGGCAGTAACGCAGCAGTTTCCAGTCCGCCGGGGTCAGCAGGGCTTTTTTCAGCGGACTGTCGGGGTAATGCTGCTTGACCACCAGTCCGCAGCCTTCAGCCTGCTGCACATCGACGATGGTTTCGTGCAGGCTTTCGTTCCAGGCCTGCTCGGTGGTGACGCTGTAGCCGTCCTCGATCAGCGCGGCCTTGAGCACGCCCAACATGCCGCTGTGGTCATGCTTGCGGTCGCAGACCAGCAGATGCAAATGAGCCTGGGTCACGCCGGCAATCAGTTTGGCCCGTTTGAGCGCCAGGCTTTCCGAGTGTTCAGGTTCGAGGACCACCAGAATGCTGCGAATGGCTTGCATGAGCGGGATCTCCATGAAGTAAAAAATACTGCGTTGGACAACTATAGTTGCTGGCTGGCCATTCGGGACTTGATGTATATCAACGGTCGCGACTGGTGGTCTGCCGGCAGGCCGGTATAATCGGTGCCCTTCGATTTTGAACCTCTTATCCGTGAGCCCCATGATCCTTCCCGAAATTCACGAGTTCCTCGGCTGCCGCACCCCCGATGGCTGGGTTCAGGCCGCGCTGGCAGATCAGGAAACCCTGCTGATCGATCACAAAAACTGTGAATTCAAGGCCGCCAGTACCGCGTTGAGCCTGATCGCCAAGTATCACTCCCACGTCGATCTGATCAACCTGATGTCGCGTCTGGCCCGGGAAGAGCTGGTGCACCACGAACAGGTCATGCGCCTGATGAAAAAGCGCAAGATCGAGCTGCGTCAGCTGTCTGCCGGGCGCTACGCTTCGGGCCTGCGCAAAGTGGTGCGCAGCCACGAGCCGGTCAAACTGGTGGACACTCTGGTGGTCGGCGCCTTTATCGAAGCTCGTAGCTGCGAGCGTTTTGAGGCGCTGGTGCCGCATCTGGACGAAGAGCTGGGCAAGTTCTACTTCGGTCTGCTGAAAAGCGAGGCCCGACATTTCCAGGGTTACCTGAAACTGGCCTACCAGTACGGTGACGCCAAGGACATCGCCCAAGTGATCGAAAAAGTCCGCGCCGCCGAGCAGGAGCTGATCGAGTCGCCGGACGTGGAATTTCGTTTCCACAGCGGTGTGCCAGCCGCGGCCTGACGCTTTCGACCGAAAGTGTAAAAAACTCTTAAAAGAATGAAACATCTCCGAAAACCGGCCCCCGTGGCCGGTTTTTGCTGCCTGCGATAACCGTCCGGTCACCGATTGGCACCATAATGCCGGCCACTTCACACAAGGGTTGGCAGACGGGCGTTATGGATAACCTGGGTTTTGGCAAAGTACTGCTGGTGGAAGACGACGAAAAGCTCGCCGGGCTGATCGCGCATTTCCTGTCGCAACATGGCTTTGAGGTCCGGCAGGTGCACCGCGGCGACCTCGCATTGGCCGCGTTCCTCGAATTCAAACCGAAAGTCGTCGTGCTCGACCTGATGCTGCCGGGCCAGAGCGGTCTGCACGTGTGCCGCGAGATCCGCAGCGTGTCCGACACGCCGATCGTCATTCTTACCGCCAAGGAAGACGACCTTGATCACATCCTCGGGCTGGAGTCCGGCGCCGATGACTACGTGATCAAACCGATCAAACCGCCAGTTCTGCTGGCCCGGTTACGCGCGTTGCAACGCCGCCAGACGCCGGACAGCGGCGTGTGCAGCGCTCTGGAATTCGGCCATCTGAGCATTGATCGCAGCTGTCGCGAAGTGCGGCTGGCGGGTGAGGGCATCGAACTCACCACCATGGAGTTCGAACTGCTGTGGTTGCTGGCCAGCGCCGCCGGCAAGATTCTGTCCCGTGACGACATCCTCAACCGCATGCGTGGCATTGCGTTCGACGGTCTCAACCGCAGCGTCGACGTCTACATCAGCAAACTGCGGGGCAAGCTCAAGGACAACCCTCGAGAACCGGTGTGCATCAAGACCATCTGGGGCAAGGGTTACCTGTTCAATCCGTTTGCGTGGGAGTTGTAAATGCTGCGGTTATTTTTGGGGTTGTACCTGGTGCTGGCTGTGGGGTTGGTGTTGGCATTGCAGACGGTTGAGCACACGTTTAATGCACTGCTCGATGGGCAGATGCAGGCCTATAACCGCGAGGCGGTCCGTGGCCAGGCTTATTCGCTGGTGGAACAACTACGCGGGCTCGAAGGCCGGGGACGCGAACAACAGCTGGATGTGTTGCGCCCGCATTATGGCTTGGGGCTGAGCCTGGTCGAGTCCGCGGCATTGGCTCTCGATGATCGTGAAAAAGCCCTGTTGGCCGAAGGGAAACTGGTGATTCGGGAGAAGTACACCCAGTTCATTTCTTCGATCGACGGCGGCTCTCAACTGTTGAGTATCAAGCTGCCGGCCGAGCCGAGCCTGATGCCGTTCTACATCTGCGCCGCGTACCTGATGCTGGCCGGGCTGATCGGCATCGTGCTGTTTTTCTGGGTAAGGCCGCACTGGCGCGACCTGGAAAAGCTGCGTCTGGCGGCCGAGCGTTTTGGTGATAACGACCTGTCGTCGCGGATCCAGCTGTCCAAGCGCTCGAACATTCGCGACCTGGCCGAACACTTCAACCTGATGGCGGCGCGCATCGAAGGTCTGATTGCCAATCAGCGCGAGCTGACCAACGCGGTGTCCCACGAGCTGCGCACGCCGATTGCCCGGCTGTCGTTCGAGCTCGACCAGCTCAAGCAGCAACCCGATCCGGCCCAGAACCGTGAACTGATTGCCGACATGTACGCCGACCTCGGCGAACTGGAAGAGATGGTGTCCGAACTGCTCACCTATGCCAGCCTCGAGCGCGGCGCCACGGTGATCACTCGGGAAAACATTCAGGCCAGCAGTTGGCTCGACAGCGTGGTCGGCAGCGTCGCGCTGGAAGCTGAAGCCGCCGGCGTGCAATTGCTGATTGTCGAGTGTCAGGTCGATGAGGTCCGCATCGAACCGCGTTTCATGGCCCGGGCGGTGATCAACCTGCTGCGCAATGCCATTCGTTATGCCGATGAGCGGGTGGAAGTGTCGTTGGTGCGCACCGGTAATCACTACGAAGTGCGGGTCAACGACGACGGGCCGGGCGTGCCGATGGACGGGCGGGAGAAAATCTTCGAACCGTTCTCGCGCCTGGACGCCAGCCGCGACCGCCGCACTGGCGGCTTCGGCCTGGGGCTGGCGCTGGTGCGGCGGGTATCGCAATCCCATGGCGGGCAAGTGGAAGTGGCGGACTCGCCGTGGGGCGGGGCGTCGTTTCGCATGACCTGGGCGCACCAGGATTAATTGTGCCGCTCTTGCGGACCCCTTCGCGGGCAAGCCCGCTCCCACAGGATCGAGTCGTACACAAATTATGCGAACGACACAAACCCCTGTGGGAGCGGGCTTGCCCGCGAAGAGGCCACCAGTAACACCGCATGGTCAGAAGGTGTACACAACCTGCCCAGCCAACGATGTCTGCATCCACCGCTCAACAATCGGGCTATCCGCCGCATCGTTGGCCAGATATTGCACCGCCAGCACCGTCGTAAAACTCCATTCATCATTGATCGGCAGCGACCAGGTCAAATCCGCCCCGCGACTCACCAGCCCGCAATGTGTGTCATAAGCCCTGAACTGACTGCGCGACGCTTGGGCATCGCTGACGCCGTACCAGGTGCGCACGTAATTACTGTCACCAAACTGGCTATTGAGGCTGCCCACGACCTTGCCATAGTCACCTTCGTAAAACGGCGCGCTGATGCTCAGTTTCAACCGGTTCCAGGCCGAGCCGGTGTCATGATCGTCATCGTCTTTTTCCAAGGCGTGCTCAAAGCTCGCACCGAGAATAATCGGCCCCATGTGGTAAGTCCCGTCCAGCCCCAGCGTCGGGCGCGACTTGATCGAGCCCATGCCGTTCAGCTCATCCGAACCTTTGAACCCGGTCTTGCGATCCTTGCGCACATCACTGGCGCCGATGTACACGCTGAGGCCGAAGTCGTCCTCGTCAAACGCCCAGCCCAGACCCTTTTCAGTGTCCAGAAAGAATCCGTAAGGGCTGACGTCTTCAGCACGCAAAGAGTCGGTGGGAATGAACAGGCAAAGCGAAGTCAACGACAGAGATAGCGAGCGAAACATGGGAGCACCCGTGGGAGTTTGGATGCGCCCATGCTAGGCGGCTGCCGGGCAGCAATCTTTGACAGCTTTGTCGGGAAACTGTCAAAGACTGTGAACCGGCCTAGCGGCTCAAACCCAAGCGCTCATGCCACTCGGCGATGGATTCTTCGGGAAAAATATCGAACTGTTTGTCGCCAGGCTGCACCTCTGCCTCGACCCAAGGAGCCTTGGAGCCGAGCAACAAATGCGTATGTTCCGGTGGCACCGGCAGCGGGGTGTCGATGGCCGACGCAAACGGGTGAATCAACTCTGGCCACTCGGGGCTGAATATCCATAAGCCCGAGCCGCAGGCCGAGCAGAAATGTCGCTCCAGGCTGCTGCGGTGGGCGCGCTTCTCGCCTTCATCCTTGAGCCGCGCACGGTAAATCGCAACGTGCTTGCGCCCTCGCACTTTCAGGCTGTTGGCATCACCAGCAATATTGATCGCGTAGCCGCCACCGCCCTGGGTCTTGCGGCAGATCGAGCAGTAACAACGCTGATACGGGGTAGGGGTGGGCGCTGGTCAAACTGAACGACACCGCGCCGCAATGGCAGGAGCCTTCGAGCTGCATGGGAACCTCCGACGGGAGTTGGGCTTGCCCAAGACAGCCTAGACCTTCAGCGCCCCTCGACCGGTACGAGAATCGCATCGCCGGTCGCCACCAGTTTCAGTTGATCGCCGGTTTGCGCGAACAAATCGGCGCGGGCGAACACTTGCTTCTTGCCAGCCTTCACCACCTGACCCCGAGCGATGAACACTTCGCCGATGGCGGGTGCCAGGCAGTTCACTGAAAAATGTGAAGCCAGTACGTTGCCGGCGACCGTTCCGGCTGCGAATCCGCAGGCTGTGTCGAGCAGCGCGCCGATCAGTCCTGCGTGCAGGAAGCCTGCGTACTGCGCCATATCGCTCTCGCGAAAAGCCATCGTGAGCTCGGCTTCGCCGCTCTCGGCGCGAGTGACTTCGAAACCGGCCCAGCGGTTAAATGCTGAGGTTGAGTTGATCTGTTTGAGTGCGTTGAGCATGGCGAATCCCTCCGATTGAGGGGTCAACATGCGCCGGGTTTCGGGGGAAGTCATGGTGGATAAGGGAGGGTGATGGGGCGTTGGATTTGTGGTGAATGTGCCGTCGTCATCGCGAGCAAGCTCGCTCCCACAGGGGATCTCCTGTGTACACAAGCTCTGTGAGCGACATAGATCAAATGTGGGAGCGAGCCTGCTCGCGAAGA
>NZ_JBBWCB010000013.1:0-69348 GCF_039888995.1 Pseudomonas rossensis
GGTGGTTTTTTGCACACCTATCCGCAAAACAGCGGGGTCGAGCCGCTCGACTATGTCCAGCGAAACGCCGAAGTACTGGTGGTCGAGGGGGCGAAAACGCGTACAGACCTGCTCCCGTTGATTGCCGATGATGTCAGCATCCTGGTACTCAAACTGGGTCAAGGTTCAACGACCTGTCGGCTTACCAGAGCCGCGTGGTTGAAACTTGAATCGGTCATTGTCGATTGCCGCCATTCGCTCGACCACTCGCCCTCGGTTCCGGGAAAACTGATCTGGGATATCGTGGTTGCGGATCAGTTGTGGGCGAGCCGGGTCGATGAGCACTTGGTGATTGTGGATGCGGACAGCGGACACAGTTTGATCTTTCGCGACGTATTCTCGAGCGATGTCGTTTTGCAACGGAACGTATTTCTGACGATGAGCGGCTATCAGTCCTTCGCGGTGTCAACACTGGTGAGTGCCCTGGCCAGGAAGGGCAGTGTGTTACTCAAAGATATTTTGCCCACCGCAATAGTTGAAAAAATAGAAGGTTGAGTTCTGACAGCCACTGACACATTGCGCCTGTTCGATGTGTGAGTGGCTATCGGCTCTTTTTTTCTAAAGGACGAGGACAGGCAGCTTGCCGCGCTAATGACGAAGGTGGGTGTCACGGAACCAGATAGCCCTTCACCCCGGTAAAGATGATCTGCGCCGCCAACGCGCAGACGAACAACCCCATCAACCGGCTGACGATCTGCAAGCCCTGGTCACCGAGAATGCGCTCGATGCGGTTGGACAGATAAAGCACTACGCCGACGGTGAAACTGGCCAGGGCAATACTGAGAATGGCCGTGAGTTTGTCGTCCCAATGAGGCTGACTCACGCCCATCACCAGCAAGGCGCCGATGGTGCCGGGGCCGACCGTCAGGGGAATGGTCAGCGGGACGATGGTTACGTCCTGCTGCACGTTGTCGGTTTGCACCGCCGACTTGCCCTGTGCCATGCCCAGCGCCGAGATAAACAACACACTGCCGGCGCCGATGCGGAACGCGTCCACGGTGATGCCGAAGACACTGAAAATCACCCTCCCGAACAGGTACAGCAAGACGCTGGAGACCAGGGTGGCAGTCGCCACTTTCCAGGCCAGTCGACGTTGTTCCTTGCGCGAATAACCACGGGTCAGACTGATGAAGCAGGACAATACGAAGAACGGGCTGTAGAGCACCAGCATCTTCAGGTAAACGCTGAACAATACGTGGAGCATGGTTTCGACTCGCGGCATGAGAGGGTTGTAGCGGAGTCTATCAGTCGAATTAATCTTTGGGGCGGTGAACTGAGAAATCGCTCTATTTGTTTCGTGGTCTTGAAGTGTCAGTATTAAGTTTTAGGGGGGGTGAAGTATTAGTTGTTTGATTGCTTACATTAATAATGTTACATGTTCTTGTTTGAGGTTTCTGTTCTGTTTGGATATTGTTTTCTCGCGGGTTCAAGAGGAACTCGTCTAATTAATAAGGATTGATAATGATTGTTCATAATATTGAAGAGTGTAAAATTGCTGAGTGTGTACGCCGTCTGGAAGGCTATGAAGTGGATAATGTTTCCGCCCTTCGTGTACGCAGTTTTTCGGCGCCTGTTATTGAAGCGCCTGCCAAAGGCTCCGTTGTCGGTGAAGGTATCTTGTCGTTCACCGGAAATCTGAGTGATCAAAACCGGGAAGATGTTCAGCATGCCTTTCTTTTTGCAACGCTGGTAGCGAACAAGAAATACCCATACGAGTATCAGGGTAAAGAATGGTATTACCTGTTTGTGCAAGTCTTGACCGATGCGGGCTGGCTACCGACCCAGAAGTATTACAACGACATGAACATCGGCGGCAACACCGTGCGGATGGATCAACTGGTGCTGGAAATTCTGGGTGGCGTCATTGCCGGTATCGCCGTGCCGGGCTCGACTTCCGCCTTGATGCTGAAGGTGGCAGGGGACGCCATCACCGCGCTGAAAAAACGTGAAACTGCCTTGACCCTTTATGAGCGCAACCTGCTGGAGCACGGCGTGGGCGGTATTGCTGCCGGCACGTGTACCGAAATCAATAATGAAGTCACCCTGGCGCTAGGCACTGTCCGTTTCATTCGCAAAAACACCGCAACGCAAGTGCTGTTCGCGGATTGGGATTCACGCGAAGTGAAACTGTATCGCGGCGATTCGGTCTTCAGGAAAGTCCCTGCATTGGTGGAACAGACCCGTGCGACTATTCTCACGAAATTGGGTTTGAACGCAAAAACCAAGATCGATAACTACGATATTTGATTCGCTGTGTTTAAAGGGCGGCCGTTTACACGGCGGCCCTTTTTTCAGGCAAGGAATGTTTATGGTACGTCAATGTACTTTAATGGCTGTTGGTAATGCAGTTATTGCTGTCTCGAAAGTTGAAGGGCGTGAAATGTATGATGATCTCATTAACTCAACTCTGCTTGCGCAACTGGTGGCCAATAAAAAGATCGAGAACAAAACAGCGGATCAGTGGTATGACGCTTATGTGGGCGTGCTTGACGACTTCTGGATACGCAACTTGAAGTTTCGTCTGGATTTATCGCTTGAAAGTAATCCTGACGCCTCGCCGCTGGAGTGGGTAGTTGCCGCCATGCAGGGCAGCGGTGCGCAAGATCAGACTTTCGATAATTTTTTGCGGTACGCAGCCCGGATACCGCGCTCTGTACCCGCGATCAATGTTCTGTGTGACAACGCGCAGGAGTATTCCGGTGAAGAAGATGTGTCGCCTCGCCCACCCCTGAAGGCTGTGCGCTTGCTCGCGATCCTGGCGCAAAATCCGACGTCGTTCACGAGCGTGTATGTCGACTTTCAGACTCGGCAGGAGCTGACTCCGAACCCATGGTCGCAGCGCCTGAAGGTCGAAGAAATGCAAGGCCCCGTCTGTGTGCGTTACGCACGGGCCAATCTGTCCGAAACTCTTTACGCGCTCGCCCGCGAGACGCTTGCCCTGAAGATCAGGGATCGATTGCCTGACCACGTGACGACGCTGGTAAAAACTGCCGATATTGCTTTCTAGTGCCGCCCTCATCGCTCGATGCCTGATCAGGTCATGGCGCTAAGGCGGCTATACCCGCTTGCTCAAAACGTAGAGGCCGTGCGGTTCTGCTGATCGCGCTGCGCAACCCAATGCTCGATCAGGTCGCGCAGTTGCGACAGCTCGACCGGTTTGGCCATGTGCCCGTCCATACCGGCCTGGCGTGCACGTTCTTTGTGCTCGGCGAGGATGTGCGCGGTCAGTGCCACCACCGGCGTGCGAATCCGCTGATTACCGACTTCCCAGGCACGTAATTGCTGAGTCGCGGAGAAGCCGTCGAGGATCGGCATTTCGCAGTCCATCAGGACCAGGTCATACCGCTGGGCTTTCATCGCCTGCAAGGCTTCTTCGCCATTGCTGGCGGTATCCGGTTGCAGGTTGAGCTTGCCTAGCATGCCGCGAATCACCTTGGTCGAAATGCTGTTGTCTTCGGCCACCAGGATGCGGAAATCGCTTGGCACTTTCACCGGTAAAGTGGGGCCGATGGTCAGGTGCTGCGAGATGGAAAGGCCCTTGTTCCGCTGGTTCAGCTCATCGGCCAACGTCGTCTTGAGGGTATAGCCGGCCACCGGTTTGGCGAGGATGCGTTTGATCCCGGAGTTGCGCGCGATGATCTTGCTGGGCGCATTGCTGATGCCGGTGAGCATGATCAGCAGGATGTCGTGGTTCAGGCTCGGGTCTTCCTTGATCTTGGCCGCCAGTTGCATGCCGGTCATGCCGGGCATGTTCTGGTCCAGCAGGACCACGTCGAAGTAATCGCGCAAGTGAGCCTTGGTGCGCAGCAGCGCCAGCGCTTCCTTGCCGGAGGGTACGGCGCTGACATTCAGACCCCAGGCGCTGCACTG
The DNA here is from genome assembly GCF_039888995.1 of Pseudomonas rossensis. Lineage (NCBI taxonomy): Bacteria > Pseudomonadati > Pseudomonadota > Gammaproteobacteria > Pseudomonadales > Pseudomonadaceae > Pseudomonas > Pseudomonas rossensis. Next base: position 3,910 of record NZ_JBBWCB010000013.1, read on the forward strand.
CTGCACCAGCACTTTGCGACACGTGTCGTTATCGTCCACCACCAATACCCGTGCACCCTGCAGTGGGCCATCAAGGTCAGACGTCGGGTGTTCGAGGCGGTCAGGGTCCAGCGGCAGGGTCAGCCACAAGGTGCTGCCCTGGTTGGCACCGCTCTTGATGCCGAACTCCCCTTGCATCAAGCGAATCAGCTGACGGGCGATCACCAGCCCCAGGTTGCCTCCCAAGCGGGTGGCCGAGAGGAAGTGCTTACTGTGCAGTTCGGCGTGCATCAATGCGTCGCGCTCTTCGGCGTCCATCGGCTCACCGCTGTCCTGCACGGCAATGCGCAAGCGCGGTTTGGCACTGCGCTCATCGAGCGCGACGACGATCAGGATTTCGCCTTCGTCGGTTTTCTTCAGGGCGTTTTCCAGCAGGCTCAGCAAGGTCTGACGCAGGCGCGTCGGGTCACCGCTGATGACGCGCGGCACTTGCGGCTGGATAAAGCTGATCAGCTCGACGTTCTGCTGTTCGGCCTTGGCGCGGAAGATGCTCAGGCAGTCTTCGATCAGCGCGTTGAGGTCGAACTGCACATCGTCCAGTTCGATCTGCCCGGATTCGAGCTTGGAGATGTCGAGAATCTCGTTGATCAGTGTCAGCAGTTCGTTGCCGGCACTGTGGATGGTCTGTACATAGTCGCGCTGCTTGACCGAGAGCGGCGTGCCCAGCAGCAGCTCGGTCATTCCCAGCACGCCATTCATCGGGGTGCGGATTTCGTGGCTGATTTTTGCCAGGAATTCGGCCTTGGCGTTGATCTCGGCGTTGCTGGCGGCCAGGTCGCGGCTGACGCTGAAACGGTCTTCGGTGATGCTGCGCTGACGTTCGCTCAAGGCAATGCTCATCAACAGGCCGCTGATACAGATGAACACCAGCAACGTGGTGATCAGGCCTTGAGGCTCCACCAGGGTCAGCCCCAGCAGGGCGGGCAGGATAATCAGCGTACCGGCGTTGAACACCACCATTGCCGCCACGAAAAGACGCGCCGGGCGATAGCCTTTTTGCCAGTGATAGGCGCTGACGAACAACATGGTCAGTCCCGCGAGGGCGACCAGCGCGTAGGTGATGATGTTCAGCGGCAGCGTGTTGACGAACAACAGCAGCAAGCCGCAGACACTGATGAACAGGATGTCGCCCAGCAGCAGCTTGTTCAGCGGGTGCGGGCCGAGCGGGGCGAAGAACCGGTAGGCGAACATAAGGCCGCAGGGTGCCGTCAGCAGCAGGGCGAGGTAAGCGCCCGGTGTCTGGACCGCATGCCAGTCCGGCAACCACGGGCCGGCCATGTTCAGCAGCAGGACCAGGCTGAGCATCAACAGCCCTTCGCAGCCCGCCAGCCAGAGACTGCTGCGTGAACGGGTGTAGGCATAACGAATGAGGTTGTGCAGGATCAGCATTGCGATACAGCCGAACAACAGTCCGTAGATCAGGGTCTGATTCTGATTGGCCGCGGTCATGACCGCCGACTGCAGGGTGATGTAAGGCCTCAACTGATGGTCGGAGACCAGTCGCAGGTAAACATCGAGAGGTTTTTCGTTTTGCGGCAGCGGCAACATGAAATCGCTGCTGGGCAGTGGCCGTTCAGCCTGGGGCTGGCCGGTGCCGGTGTTCAGTTGCTCGATCAGCGTGTCGCCGTCCAGCACATACAGATTGAGGTGGGACAGGTCGGGAGCGAACACCCGCAGCAACTGTTCATGCTTGCCGGGCGCGAGTCTGAAACGCAGCCATAACGCGCCATCGGGCTCGGCGGCGGTGAGGCGGTCGAGTTCAATGGGGCTGAATTGATTGGTGTAGCGAGCGGATCGGATGTCGCTGAGTTGCAGGTCGCCCTGTTCGTCGAGCAATACCGCCCAGCCACTGCCTTGCGCGGCCTGGGCCGGGAGCATGCAGAGCAAGGTCAGCAGAGTGACGGTGAATCCTATGGCAATCCTGAGCCAGCGCACGGCGAAATCCCTTCGTAGGTTGATGCCAGAATATAACTATGCGCGGCGCCGGAATAGTCCGGCAAGGGCCCGAAGCCCTTGCCTGGCCCAATGGCGTTCTTATTCCTGATTTTCGCCACGCTCGCGGGCAATGGCACGGTAGCCAATGTCCTTGCGATAGAAACAGCCTTCCCAGTCAATTTTGGCCGCCAGCTTGTAAGCCTGCTGTTGAGCGGCATCGACGCTGGCACCCATTGCCGTGGCGCAGAGTACCCGACCACCGGCCGTCACCACTTGACCGTCCTTGAGTGCAGTACCGGCGTGGAAGACTTTGCCTTCCAGTGCTGCAGCTGCATCGAGACCGTTGATGGCAACGCCTTTAGCGTAGTCACCAGGATAGCCGCCAGCCGCCAGCACGATGCCGACGCTCGGACGCGGATCCCATTGTGCTTCGACCTTGTCCAGGGCTTGCGCCAGCGCTGCTTCGACCAGTAACACCAGGCTCGACTGCAAACGCAGCATCACCGGTTGGGTCTCAGGGTCGCCGAAACGGCAGTTGAATTCGATGACTTTTGGGTTACCAGCCTTGTCGATCATCAGACCGGCGTACAGGAAACCGGTGTAGACATTGCCTTCCTCGGCCATGCCGCGCACGGTCGGCCAGATCACCAGGTCCATGACGCGCTTGTGCACGTCAGCGGTCACGACCGGGGCAGGGGAGTAGGCACCCATGCCGCCTGTGTTCGGACCGGTATCGCCGTCGCCGACGCGTTTGTGGTCCTGGCTGGTGGCCATCGGCAATACGTTCTTGCCGTCGACCATGACGATGAAACTGGCTTCTTCGCCGTCCAGGAACTCTTCGATCACCACGCGCGAACCGGCATCGCCGAAGGCGTTACCCGCCAGCATGTCGCGTACGGCGTCTTCGGCTTCGGTCAACGTCATGGCAACGATCACGCCTTTACCGGCGGCCAGGCCATCGGCCTTGATCACGATCGGTGCGCCTTTTTCACGCAGATAAGCCAGGGCTGGCTCGATCTCGGTGAAGTTCTGGTAGTCGGCCGTCGGGATCTTGTGGCGCGCCAGGAAATCCTTGGTGAAGGCTTTCGAGCCTTCCAGCTGAGCAGCGCCAGCGGTCGGACCGAAGCAGTCCAGGCCACGGGAGCGGAACAGATCGACGACGCCGGCGACCAGTGGCACTTCCGGGCCGACGATGGTCAGGGAAACATTCTTCTCGGCGAAGTCTGCAAGCTGTTCGAGTGCCAGCACGTCGATAGCGACGTTCTCGCACTTGGCTTCAATGGCGGTGCCGGCGTTGCCCGGGGCAACGAAAACCTTCTGCACGCGCGGATCCTGAGCCACTTTCCAGGCCAGGGCGTGTTCACGGCCACCGCTGCCAATGATCAAAACATTCATTTCAAAAACCTCAAAAATCTGTAAAGGCGCTGCAATCCCTTGTAGGAGCTGTCGAGTGCAACGAGGCTGCGATCTTTTGATTTTGCTTTAGAAAACCAGATCAAAAGATCGCAGCCTCGTTGCACTCGACAGCTCCTACAGGGGCGCGGTGTATCAGTGACGGAAGTGGCGCATGCCAGTAAAGACCATCGCGATGCCAGCCTCGTCGGCTGCAGCAATCACTTCGTTATCACGCATCGAGCCGCCTGGCTGGATCACCGCGGTGATGCCGACCTTGGCCGCGTTGTCCAGGCCGTCGCGGAATGGGAAGAACGCGTCGGAGGCCATCACCGAGCCTGCCACCTGCAAACCAGCGTGTTCAGCCTTGATCGCAGCAATGCGCGCGGAGTTCACGCGGCTCATCTGGCCGGCGCCGACACCGATGGTCTGACGGTTCTTGGCGTAGACGATGGCGTTGGACTTAACGTATTTGGCTACTTTCCAGGCGAAGATCAGGTCGTGGATCTCTTGCTCGGTCGGGGCGCGCTTGGTCACGACTTTCAGGTCGTCGGCACCGATCATGCCGATGTCGCGGCTCTGTACCAGCAGGCCACCGTTGACGCGTTTGTAGTCCCACGCAGCACCGCGATCAGCCGACCACTCGCCGCAGGCCAGCAGGCGCACGTTGGCTTTTGCCGCCACGATGGCGCGAGCTTCTTCGCTGACGGACGGGGCGATGATCACTTCGACGAACTGACGCTCGACGATGGCCTTGGCCGTTTCAGCATCCAGCTCGCGGTTGAAGGCGATGATGCCGCCGAACGCCGACTCGGTGTCGGTGGCGTAGGCCAGTTCGTAAGCCTGACGGATGCCACCTTCGGCGTCCGGGCTGACGGCCACGCCGCACGGGTTGGCGTGCTTGACGATCACGCAGGCCGGTTTGACGAAGCTCTTCACGCATTCCAGCGCGGCGTCGGTGTCGGCCACGTTGTTGTACGACAGCTCTTTACCTTGCAGTTGGGTCGCAGTGGCGATGCCAACTTCGGCAGGCTTGGCTTCAACGTAGAACGCCGCGCTCTGGTGCGGATTCTCGCCGTAGCGCATTTCCTGCGCCTTGACGAACTGGCTGTTGAAGGTGCGCGGGAATTCGCTGCGGCCTTCAGTGCTGAGGGTGTCAGCCGCCTGGTTCACGGTGCCCATGTAGTTGGCGATCATGCCGTCATAGGCGGCAGTGTGTTCGAAGGCCTTGAGCATCAGGTCGAAACGCTGAGCGTAGGTCAGACCGCCGGCCTTGAGGCTTTCAAGGACGCTGGTGTAGTCGCTGGCATTCACCACGATGGCCACGTCTTTGTGGTTTTTTGCAGCCGAACGGACCATGGTCGGGCCGCCGATATCGATGTTCTCGATTGCGGTCGGCAGGTCGCAGCCTGGCTTGTTGATGGTGGCTTCGAACGGGTACAGGTTGACCGCGACCAGATCGATCGGCTTGATGCCGTGCTCGTTCATGATGGCGTCGTCGATACCGCGACGACCGAGGATCCCGCCGTGGATTTTCGGGTGCAGGGTTTTTACCCGGCCGTCCATCATTTCTGCGAAACCGGTGTAATCCGCGACTTCCACTGCGGCAACACCGTTGTCGCGCAGCAGCTTGAACGTTCCGCCGGTGGAGAGGATCTCGACGCCCAGGGCTTCAAGCTCTTTGGCGAATTCGAGGATCCCGGTCTTGTCGGAAACGCTGATCAAGGCGCGGCGGATCGGCAGGCGGGTAGTCTGGTCGGTCATTTCAATTTCCATCAAAAGCAAAGGAGTCAGCAAAAAAGGCGACCGTTTTTACGCGGGCGCCTTTCTGGTTTGATTGAATGCTTACAGCAAATCGTACTGCTTGAGCTTCTTGCGCAGCGTGCCTCGGTTCAGTCCGAGCAGCTCGCTGGCCTTGGTCTGGTTGCCCTTGACGTAGTTCATCACGCACTCGAGCAGGGGAGCCTCGACTTCGGAGAGCACCAGGTTGTACACATCCGTGACGGCAGCGCCCTCAAGGTGGGCGAAATAATTGTGCAGCGCCTTCTCGACACTCCCGCGAAGGGTCTGACCTTCTTCGCTAGGCGTATTGAGGTGCTGTTTCAAATTCACGTTGTCGCTCACGGGTGTTGTTCCACTCACTAAAGTCTCGGTCATCATCGTCATGCGGCCACCTCGTCTCCGTCCCCTGTCAGGCTCTTGTAACGTTCGGCGAAGAAGCCCTGAACGTTGGCGCATTGTGCTTCCGTATCTTCCAAACGATTGAAGTGGGCGCGAAACTCCCTGGCGCCCGGCAAGGTTGCGAGATACCAGCCCACATGCTTTCGAGCAATGCGTACGCCCATGACGTCTCCATAGAAGACGTGCAGCGCAGCCAGATGCTCTAGCAGAATGCGTTCCACCTCGATCAGCTCCAGTGCCGGGAGTTTCTCGCCGGTACGCAGAAAATGATCGATCTCGCGAAAAATCCATGGCCGCCCCTGGGCGGCCCGGCCTACCAGCAGGCCATCGGCACCGGTCGCATCGAGCACGTACCGGGCCTTCTCTGGCGAATCGATATCGCCATTGGCAAAGACCGGAATAGACACGGCCTGCTTGATTGCGGCAATGGTGTCGTACTCGGCTTCGCCGGTGTACAGATCGGCACGGGTGCGGCCATGGACCGCCAACGCCGTAATGCCTGCCTGCTCGGCGATCTTCGCCACGGTCAGGCCGTTCTTGTTGTCCCGGTCCCAGCCGGTGCGGATCTTCAGGGTCACCGGCACATCAACCGCAGCCACTACGGCCTGCAGGATCTCGGTCACCAGTGCTTCATCTTTCAACAGTGCGGCCCCGGCGGCCTTGTTGCAGACTTTTTTCGCCGGACAGCCCATGTTGATATCAATAATCTGTGCGCCCAGTTCTACGTTGGCCCGGGCCGCATCCGCCAGCATCTGTGCATCACCACCGGCGATCTGTACCGAGCGGGGCTCGGGATCACCTTCGTGGATCATGCGCATCCGTGATTTGCGGGTGTTCCACAAGCTCATGTCGCTGGTGACCATTTCCGAGACTACAAGTCCTGCGCCCAGTCGCTTGCACAGCTGACGAAAGGGTTGGTCTGTGACCCCCGCCATCGGGGCGAGAATCAAGCCGTTGTGCAATGTGTAAGGACCGATGCGTACCGCCGACATAGGACTTCCCTGTTGTGGGGTCGGATCATGAGAGTTCGAAAAAGGGTTGGCATGATACCCGCTCTCGATGACTGGATAAAGGCTGAATTGAACAAAATCTGAACAGTTATTCTGTTATCGCCAGCGGTTTGGTATGAGCGGTCAAAGTCAGAAATATGCCGTCAAACCCGTAACACTGAACCGTTTCACTCGGGCGAATGAAAGCTCAGGCTGTAATTCACCGCTTTGGCGCCTGGATCGAGGATATCCAGTGCAATGTGGATCGGCGTTTGCGGAGGCATCTCCGCCATCCCTTCGAGATCGCCGTTGAGGTACTCGCCGGGTTTGAAGCGACGGCTGGCGATCAGGTGGCCGTTGAGGTCGGCAAAACGCAACTCCAGCAGCGGGAAAGGCTGGGAGAAGGGGGCGCGGTTGTAGATGATCGCGTCGACCACCAGTGCACCGCTGAAGTCCGGGTGGCTGCGGACCACCAGGTTGCTGCTTTTGATTTTGGCGATGTCGACTTTGGATGGCACGGTGCAGCCGATTTGCGGGCACAGTTGCTGGAACCACGGACGGTACTGGTCCTGACGCGCCAGTTCTTCGAAATGGTAGGCGATGTACTGGCCGGCGAGCGCGGCAGCGCCGAGCAGGATCAACAGCAGCCAGAAAAATCGGCGACCCCAGGGTGAGCGGCGCTTTTGCCAGTCCAGTTGCAGTGGGTCATCGGTCAGGTCTTGCAGGGCTTCAGCCCGGACAGCCGGCTCACGCTTTTTGCGCGGAGGCTCGATCGAGGGCAGATCGTCGTCGATGTCATCGGTTGCCGACAGGCGTTCGTGATGCATCGGTGCGTCGAGTGGGTCGTGCAGGCGCAGCTGTGGCGGCAGAGACTCGTCGTCCAGTTCCACCGGCTCCAGGGACAGCGAAGGTTCGGTGCGTGAGTATTTGCTCGGATCGAGTTCCAGCTCCGGCAAGTCGGCTTCAGCGGTCTGCGCACGATCGGCGGCCGATTCGCTGAACAGGCTGTCAGGCCACGGCGCTTCTGCGTGCTCGACGGTATCCCGGCTGGCACTCAGGTTGTCTTCGCGCTGTCGGCCGAATTCCGTGGTCGGCTGGATCTCCCGTTGTTCGAGGCGGGCGAGCTCTTCGTCCAGGTCCAGACTGTCCAGATCCAGCTCGGCCGCGGTCCATTGCTTTTGGCTGATGGCTCGCGGCTCCGGTGGTTCGACGATGGCCGGGGCAGCCGGCGTGATCGCGTCCTTGCCGGCCCGTTGCTCAAGTAGCTGCTTGGCGGCGTTGAACACCTGCAAACACGAGCCGCAACGAACCACTCCGCGGGCCACGCTCAATTGAGCATGGCTGACGCGGAAGCTGGTTTGGCAATGCGGGCACTGGGTGACGAAGCTGTCGGTCATGCGGCGATCCGGTTTATGCAGGCGCTCATTCTAGCGCCGACGGCCAGTGATGCGCACCCAGCCATCGCGATTGGCGATTGGGTCCAGATCGAAGTCCTGAGCGTAGGCTTTGGCGACGTCTTCACCTTGTTCGGCGAGGATGCCCGACAGCGCCAGACGACCACCGGATTTGACCAGGCTGGACAATTGCGGTGCCAGGGAAACCAGCGGGCCGGCAAGAATGTTGGCCACCAGCACGTCGGCCTGAACTTGCGGCAGATCTTGCGGCAGATACAGCGGGAAGAGTGCTTCGGCAATGTTGTTGCGCCCGGCGTTATCGCGGGAGGCTTCCAGGGCTTGCACGTCGATATCGGTACCGACGGCTTGCTTGGCGCCCAGCAGCAGGGCGGCAATCGCCAGAATCCCCGAGCCGCAGCCGAAGTCCAATACGTTGCAGTCCTTCAGGTCCTGGCCGTCGAGCCATTCCAGGCACAGCGCGGTAGTCGGGTGAGTGCCGGTGCCGAATGCCAGGCCCGGATCCAGCAGCAGATTCACGGCATCAGGCTCGGGCGCTGCGTGCCAGCTTGGAACGATCCACAGGCGCTGGCCGAAACGCATCGGCTGGAAACCGTCCATCCAGCTGCGTTCCCAGTCCTGGTCTTCGATGACTTCGCTGTGATGCTCGGGTAGCGGGCTGCCGGTCAGCAACTCAAGGTGGGCCAGCACGGTGACGGCTTCGGTGCCACCTTCGAACAGGGCCAGCAGGTGCGTGTGCGACCACAGCGGCGTGGTGTTGAGTTCCGGCTCGAAGATCGGCTGATCTTCGGCGTCCATGAAGGTCACCGATACGGCGCCCACTTCAAGGAAAGCGTCTTCGTAGGTTTCGGCTTGTTCTGGGCTGATGGCGAGACGGACTTGCAGCCAAGGCATGGCGGGCACCTTTGAAAAATATTAATTGCAGCCTAGCGGGCTGCGAGAAGCGCGCAAGTTTACGCGAGCGCGGAGGGTTTGTGGGAGTGGCTTGGCCTGCATCCACTGCACGGCTCCTGATTCACACCGAACCCTGTGGGAGCGAGCTTGCTCGCGATGATGGCGGCACATTCAGCAAAGACGTCGGCTGACACACCGCCATCGCGAGCAAGCTCGCTCCCACAGGGGATGTGTGCTGCTTGATGAAATGTCCAGAAACAACAAAGCCGCCCGAAGGCGGCTTTGTTGATTGGGTCGAAGCTTAGTGCTTTTCGCCAGCCAGCTTGTGTTCCAGGTAGTGGATGTTGATTCCACCTTTGCAGAAGCCTTCGTCGCGGACCAGATCGCGGTGCAGCGGGATGTTGGTCTTGATCCCGTCGACAACGATTTCGTCCAGCGCATTGCGCATGCGCGCCAGGGCTTCGTCACGGGTTGCGCCGTAGGTGATCAGCTTGCCGATCAACGAATCGTAGTTCGGCGGAACGGCATAGCCACTGTACAGGTGCGAATCGACGCGAACGCCGTTGCCGCCTGGTGCGTGGAAGTGCTTGACTGTGCCTGGGCTCGGCATGAAAGTTTTCGGGTCTTCGGCGTTGATTCGGCATTCCAGTGCATGACCGCGGATAACCACGTCTTCCTGGGTGTACGACAGCTTGTTGCCAGCGGCGATGCTGAGCATCTCCTTGACGATGTCGATGCCGGTGACCATTTCCGAAACCGGGTGCTCAACCTGAACGCGGGTGTTCATTTCGATGAAATAGAACGCGCCGTTCTCGTACAGGAACTCGAAAGTACCCGCGCCACGGTAATTGATGTCGATGCAAGCCTTGACGCAGCGTGCGAGGACTTCAGCCCGTGCCTTCTCGTCGATGCCCGGTGCCGGCGCTTCTTCGAGAACTTTCTGGTGACGACGTTGCAGCGAGCAATCGCGGTCGCCCAGATGGATGGCGTGGCCCTGGCCGTCGGAAAGTACCTGAACTTCCACGTGACGTGGGTTGGTCAGGAATTTTTCCAGATAGACCATCGGGTTGCCGAACGCCGCGCCAGCTTCGGAGCGGGTCAGTTTCGCCGAGGAGATCAGGTCTTCTTCTTTATGCACAACGCGCATGCCGCGACCACCACCACCGCCAGCGGCTTTGATGATCACCGGGTAACCGACTTCGCGACCGATGCGCAGAGCGGTTTCTTCGTCTTCAGGCAGCGGGCCGTCGGAACCCGGAACGGTTGGAACGCCCGCAGCGATCATGGCGTGCTTGGCCGATACCTTGTCGCCCATCAGGCGAATGGTGTCGGCTTTCGGGCCAATGAACGCGAAGCCGGAGTTCTCGACCTGTTCAGCGAAATCAGCGTTTTCCGCAAGGAAGCCGTAGCCTGGGTGAATGGCGGTAGCGCCGGTCACTTCGGCCGCGGCGATGATTGCCGGGATGTGCAGGTAAGAGTGCGCGGCCGAGGCCGGGCCGATGCAGACGGATTCGTCTGCCAGACCCAGGTGCATCAGCTCTTTGTCGGCCTTGGAGTAAACGGCGACAGTCTTGATGTCCATCTCTTTGCAGGCACGCAGAATCCGCAGGGCAATCTCACCGCGGTTGGCGATCAGAACTTTTTCCAACTTCGCAGTCATCAAAGTCTCTCCGCGGTTCAAACGATGGTGTACAGCGGTTGGTCATACTCAACCGGCTGGCCGTCTTCGACGAGGATAGATTCGATCACACCGCTGGTTTCAGCTTCGATGTGGTTCATCATCTTCATGGCTTCGACGATGCACAGGGTGTCGCCTTTCTTCACGGTCTGGCCGACTTCAACGAAGGACGGCGAGGATGGCGAAGATTTGCGATAGAAGGTGCCGACCATAGGCGAACGGGCAACGGTGCCGTTCAGAACTGGCGCAGCGGGAGCCGCAGGTGCAGCAGCGGCAACCGGGGCGGCAGCGACAGGCGCCGGCGCCGGCGCATGCATTGGAGCCGGTGCATAGTACTGCTGAGCCGGGGTCTTGCTGTGACGGCTGATGCGTACGGACTCTTCGCCTTCCTTGATCTCGAGCTCGTCGATGCCGGACTCTTCCAGCAGTTCGATCAGTTTCTTAACTTTACGGATATCCATGAATCATCAACTCCCAAGGGTCGGTCAGGGGCGTTTAACGCTTGTTGTTCAAGCCGTTGCCTGTCTTTCAAGCTGCTCTAGTGCGGCCTCCAGGGCCAGTCGATAACCGCTGGCGCCAAGGCCGCAGATCACTCCCACCGCTACGTCGGAGAAGTAAGAGTGATGGCGGAAAGGTTCGCGTTTGTGCACGTTAGACAAATGCACTTCGATGAATGGGATGCTCACCGCCAGCAGCGCGTCACGTAATGCGACACTTGTGTGCGTAAAAGCTGCTGGGTTGATCAGAATGAAGTCCACACCTTCGCTGCGGGCAGCGTGGATGCGGTCGATCAATTCGTACTCGGCGTTGCTTTGCAGGTGCAGCAAATGGTGGCCGGCTTCACGGGCACGGCGTTCCAGGTCCTGGTTGATCTGCGCCAGTGTCGTAGCGCCGTAGGTGCCCGGTTCACGGGTGCCGAGCATGTTCAGGTTGGGTCCGTGCAGAACCAGTAGCGTCGCCATCTGCTGTTCCTTGTTATCTGTGTGCAATTGTCAGAACCCGGCGACTATGCCGCAAAGCCTTTGTGACTGTCCAGTTCTATGCAATAGCCAGCACGATGGCCGATGTTTGCGCGAAATATGTGACCGGGTTATTAAATCCGGTCATTTGCTTTCGCAACACGTTCGGCGAAGTCGGTGGCGTTGATCTCGCCGATCACTCGCACATCGGTGTGTTCGACGCCGTCCTTGCCGAATAACATCAGCGCTGGCGGGCCAAACAATTTGTAGCGGTCAAGCAAGGCGCGTTGCTCGGCGTTGCTGGCGGTGATGTCGAAGCGAATCAGTCGATAGCCTTTGAGGCGTTCGACGACCCTGGCGTCGTTGAGCACCTTATGTTCGATGACTTTGCAACTGATGCACCAGTCGGCGTACCAGTCGAGCAGCAGCGGGGTGCCCGATGATTTGGCTTCGGCGAGGACGCGGTCCAGGTCTGCCGGGGTGCTGACGGTTTGCCAGGCGCTGCTGTTTTGCGGTTGCTCATTGCCGGCAATCGTGCGCGGCTGGCCAATCGGATTGAGCGGATCGGTCTGGCCGCTGAACGCTCCAAACCAACACGCCAGCGCATAAAACAGCAGGAACATCCCCAGCAACTGACTCAGGCGTTTTCTCGGCGGTTTGTAGACGAACTCCAGCGCGCCCATGAACAACCCGACGCCACCGGCCAGCAAGCCGATCAGCAGCAACGTGATCTGGCCCGGCAGTACTCGACTGAGCAGACCGATCGCCAGCCCCAGCAACAAAACGCCAATCGCGTTTTTCACATAGATCAGCCAGGGTCCGCTTTTCGGCAGCCAGGCGGCGCCACCAGTGGCGACCAGCAACAGCGGTGCACCCATGCCAAGGCCGAGCATGAACAATTTCAGACCGCCGCCCAATGCATCGCCACTGGCGCTGATGTACAGCAGCGCGCCGGCCAGCGGTGCCGAGACGCAGGGCGACACCAACAGGCTGGAAACCACGCCGAGCACGGCGGCGCCCCACAACGAACCGCCTTTGGTGCGACCGGCGATCCGATCCAGCCGACTGCTGATAGCGTGAGGCAGCTTGAGTTCGAAGACGCCAAACATCGCCAAGGCAAACAGCGCAAAAAACATCGCGAATGGTACCAGCACCCACGCCGATTGCAGCCGCGCCTGAAGATTGAGTTGTGCGCCGAACATCCCCATCAACGCCCCGAGCAGGGCGAAGCAGGCGGCCATTGGCAGCACGTAGGCCAAAGATAGATTGAAGCCGCGTAACCCCCCCGCCTGACCACGCAACACCACGCCGGACAGAATCGGCAGCATCGGCAGCACGCACGGTGTGAACGTCAGGCCCAGGCCAGCAAGGAAAAACAGCGCCAGTTCGCGCCAGCTCCAGGCCGGGGGCGCGCCTGTGCGGCCATCAATACTCAGGCGCTCGGTCTCGGGTGGATAGCACAAGCCTTTGTCGGCGCAACCCTGATACGTAACCACCAGGGTGAAAGCGCGTTGATCGGTGCGTGGCAGTTCGACTTCGAGAATGCCGTGGTAGACCTCGACATCACCGAAATACTCATCGTGCTTCTGTTCGCCCTTGGGCAGTTGCGCGGCGCCCAGGCCTGCATCGGCCGGGTCGGCGCGAAACTGAAAGCGGTGCCGGTAGAGGTAATAGCCTTCGGTGGCAACGAAACGCAGCTTGATCGATTGCGGTGTGCTTTCTACCAGGCTCAGCTGAAAGGCTTCACGCACCGGCAGGAAGTCGGCGCTGTTGTTGATCGAGCCCAACGTCGAGCTGGGCCGACTGTCCAGCAAACCGGCGGCGGCGGTGGCCGGCAGGGCGAGCACTAAAAACAACAGGCAGAGCAAACGGCGCATGACAATCTCGCGTATCGAAAGTGAAGGCATGATAGCGGACAGTCGGCGGGCGTGCAGGGCCGGGAATTCTGTGGTGATTGTTCTGGCGCTATCGCGAGCAAGCTCGCTCCCACAGGGGAACGCATTCCAAATGTGGGAGCGAGCTTGCTCGCGAAGGCGATCTTTCAGACGCGGAAGGCTTGGACGGCTGTATGCAGTCGTCCACCCAGCACCAACAAATGTTCCCCTTGCTCACGCCCCTGACCAATGCGCAGCAAGTTATCCCCACCCAATTGGTGAATCCGCTCACTGTGATCGCGGATTTCGCTGACGGCGCCACTCTGCTGAGCGGTGACATCAGCGATGCGTACGGCGGTGTCGGAAATGGTCTGGATCGCGCCGACGATTTTATCCAGCGCACCGTCGGCGGCCTGGGCCTGATTGGCAGTGGCTTCGGCGTGTTCGACCTGGGCGCGCATGCCTTCCACCGATTGTCGCGCCGCGGTTTGCAAACCGGCGATCAGGGTCTGGATTTCTGCCGTGGCGCCAGCGGTGCGTTGCGCCAGTGAGCGAACTTCTTCGGCCACCACCGCAAATCCACGGCCCATTTCCCCGGCACGAGCCGCTTCGATCGCGGCGTTCAGAGCCAGCAGGTTGGTCTGGTCGGCAATCGAGCGGATCACTGTCAGCACGCCGCCAATGGTTGCCGACTCTTCGGCCAGGTGTTCGATCATTTGCGCGTTGCCTTGCACTTCGCCGACCAGCGCGTGCAGCCCGGTGAGGCTCAAGCCGATGACTTTCTGGCCGTGCTCCACCGCCAGCCCGGCATGGCGGCTGGCGTTGGCCGCCTGGCTGGCATCGCCGGCAACCTGTTGAATGGTCGCTTCCAGTTCGCCAAGAGAATCACGGATCAGCGCCGTGTCACCGGCCTGATGTTCGGCGCCGCTGTGCAGGTCATTGCTCAACTCGGCCAGGGTTCGGCTGCTACCGGCGACCTGCTCGGCGTTGAGGCGAATGGTCCCTACCAGGTCGACCAGATAGGCGCGCAAGCGATTGAGCGACGCTTCAATGTCGTGCAGTTCACGATTGGTTTTACCCAGTTGAATGTCCTGGCTGAAGTCGCCTTCAGCCCAGGTCGAAAGGGCCGGGGCGAGGTTGGTCAGCGTCCGGGCCAGTTTCCGTTGCAAGGTGTCGATCAGCAAAGCAATCAGCAGAATCAGGCCAATCATCACGCCTTGCATCAGCCGCACTTCGCCCTGGATCTGTCCGTGCTGGGCGCGAACCACCGGCTCCAGTCCGGCGATGGCCTGCTGCACGGCTGCGATTTTCAGGTGAGTGGCGGCGCTGAGGTCGGTGCGTTTCTGGATCTGGTCACGTGTGCGCGCCAGTTCGGCCGGGTAGCGAGTGAGGAGGCTGTTCAGTTCACGCTTGAGGCCGACGCCAGCATCCTCGGCAACGGCTTTTTCAGTGTTCTCCAGGCCCATCATCGCCGCGAAATCATCCGTGTTCGATTCACTTTTGCTCGTCACGCCCAGCAGCGGCAAGGCGTTCAGCAGCTCAGCCTGGGTGCGGATGTTGCTGACTTCACGCTCGACATCGGCGGCCAATTCGCTGCGGCTGCTGCTGACCAGTTTGTCCCGGGCCAGAGACAACTTGCCCAAGTGCTGGGAGGCCGCGAGCAACGGCGTCAGATACGCCGCGTTAGCGCTGGCGTACTGGCTGAGCTGATCGAGGCTGGCGCCGAGTTCGCGTTCGGCCTGAAGCAGCAGCGCTTGCGGATCGCCCGCGAGTTTGCCGGCGGCCAGCAGGTCGGTTTTGCTGAATTCTTCGAGGTTCGACAGGCTCGGGCGCAAGGTGTCGGCCAAGGCCGGCGGCAACTCGCCGAGTTCCTTTTGCACACCGTCGATGGCCTGGCTGGCGCTGCTCAGGCGCAGGGCATCGCCGCTGGCGAGGTAGTCGTCGATGTTGCGCGCGACTTCATTTTGAAATTGCTGGGACAAGCCCAGGTAACGCTCCATCAAAAGATAGGGGCGCTCCAGGGCCTTTTGCGACCACCACAGTGTGGCGCCAAGGGCCACGCACACGGCGACTAAAAGGAGGGTGTTGAGATTGGTCAGCAGCTTCAGGCGCATCGCGGGTCTACCAGCGGCAGAATGGTAAGCGCCTGAATTTATTGCGTTTGTGTTACAGGGTTATGACCGAATCGGTCGATTCCGATGAAAAAGTGGCACTTTGCTTTGACGTCCGCGCAGCCTGCACGCGGTTGCGTCCGGCGTCTTTTGCGCGGTACAGCGCTTCGTCTGCCTGGCTGGCCATCATCAGGCTGTCGGAGTTTTCACACAGTTCCACCACGCCGGCGCTGAACGTGCACCAGAGGTCCTGCGGCTGAGCCGGGTAGTGAATCTCGGCAAAACGTCGACGGATTTCGTCGAGCACTTTATGGGCCGATTCGAGATCGGTGTCTGGCATCACGATGGCGAACTCTTCACCGCCGTAACGGCCGATGAAATCGGTTTTGCGCAAGCGTTGCTTGAGAAACAGCGCCAGGCTCTTGATTACCCGATCGCCCATGGGGTGGCCGTGGCTATCGTTGACCCGTTTGAAGTGGTCGATGTCAAGCATCGCAAAGCTCAGCGGCTTGCTCTCGCGGCGGGCGCGGAAGCTGCAGTCTTCGAGCAATTGCAGAATGTGCGTGTGGTTGTACAGCCCGGTGAGGCTGTCGCGGACCATCCGCGCTTTCAGATTGCGTGCTCGCGCTGCGCGGTTGCGCACGGTGGTGATCAGGTGCCGGGGCTTGATCGGTTTGGTCAGGAAGTCGTCGCCGCCCTCGCTCATGGCGTCGAGCTGTTTGTCCAGATCGTCTTCGGCCGACAGGTAAATGATCGGCACGCTGACGTAACGGTCGTTGTGGCGGATCACTTTGGCCAGCTCAGTACCGGTACAGGCCGGCATGTACATGTCGAGGATGATCAGGTCTGGCTGGAAATCCGCGAGTTCGGCCATGGCCTGGATCGGCTCGATCAAGGTCCGCGTGACGATCCCGGCGCTATTGAGC
The DNA here is from genome assembly GCF_039888995.1 of Pseudomonas rossensis. Lineage (NCBI taxonomy): Bacteria > Pseudomonadati > Pseudomonadota > Gammaproteobacteria > Pseudomonadales > Pseudomonadaceae > Pseudomonas > Pseudomonas rossensis. The sequence goes on from NZ_JBBWCB010000013.1 coordinate 20,300, forward strand.
AGGCGCTCGGTGTGCAAGGCCTGGGCGCGGGAATCGTCGATGATCAGCACTTTGTAAGGTTCGTACTGGGCGACGCAGGTCAGGACTTCGATTTTCTCCAGCAGGTTCGAGGCTTCGAGGGTGCCAGTCAGGAATTCCTGGCCACCGGCACGCACGGCGGCGAGGCGGGTCGGGGTGTCGGTTTCGTGCAGGCTGAAGAACAACAGCGGCAATTGATGATCGAGGCCTTCCTGGGCTTCGGCAGCCAGTTTCAGGCCGATGCCGGCGCCACTGAAGTCCACGTCCATGACGATCGCCGCAGGCAAGCGCTCGATCATCGAAGAGCGGAACGCCGCAACGCTGTCGAGGGCTTGAGCGCTGAGCCCAAAAAATTCCAGCTGCTTGGCCAGACGCTCGGCGCGGTCGTAATCCTGCAGCATCACGTAGATCGGCTTGCGCAGCGGCGGCAGAAAGGTCTGGTCCAACTGATCGCCATGGCGCAAGCCGGTGCGTGACAGGCGCTGCATCAAACGATTGAGGTCAGTGATCAGTCCGCTGCTCAGGCGTCCGCGATTGGCGTCGACAGCCTCCAGCGACTGACCGATGTAGCGCGCCAGCTGGGTGTGTTCAGGTTGCTCGAAGCGCTCGGCGAAACGCAGCAGGCGCAGGTTGGCCTCGCTCAGTTCCGATAAGTCGGTGGTGGACCACTCGCTGCGTTGCAGGCGTTGCCATATCTCAAGAATTTGACGTGCCTGATGAATTACCCGCTGGGCAAAGTGGTGCTTGAGGCGCTCACGGCTGGGGTCTTCTGGCTCGGTCATATCCTGACTACTAGTTAGGGTGCATGCTGAGATCGACTGGTGGCTCTATGCTAGCACCTCTTTTCCATCGCATTAGTGTTGTGTGTCAATAATCTGCAAAGCAGCATCATTCAGTTTCTGACTGACTGGTCGGATACGCTCGTGTAGCAGCTGGCGTAGCCTGCGTTCGGCTGCGCAGCAGTCGTGAAATCAGGCGGTGCGGTTTTTCAGAAGGCCCTCGCACTCAGGTTTTACGACTGCTGCGCAGCCGAACGCAGGCTACGCTAGCTGCTACAAAGGTGTGTGCTTCATTTATAGTGGCGCCTCGACCAGATTAATGCGCGGAAAACGAGGCACGATGGCGTAGGGTTGTGGTCGAACCGATGAACTCAAGTGATTGAAAGGATATCGCCATGCTGGACTGGAAGAACCGCGCGGGCAGCGCCCCTGAACGTGCCGCTGAACCGAAATCGGCCACCCGTAGTTACTTGGGTGGCTTGTTGTTCAGCCGGGCACTGGCCACTCTGATTGGCCTTTACTTGCTGGTGGCTATTGCGCTGGGCTGGTACTGGAGCCAGGAACCTGCGCTGTTCCCGGTTCAGCAGAATGCGCAGATGGCCGCCGAGAAAGAAGGCAAGCAAATGGTCATCGGCTACACCACGGTCGAAACCCTCAAGACCGTCGCCGGTACTTTGCTGACCAAACCGGGTGGCTATATTTCCAACGACCGCTTCCCGCCGGGCCTGTGGATGGATAACACGCCGAGCTGGGAATATGGCGTACTGGTCCAGGTCCGCGACTTGACGCGTGCCTTGCGTAAAGACTTTGCTCGCTCGCAATCGCAATCTGCCGAAGACTCCGATCTGGCCAAGGCCGAACCGCGTTTCAACTTCGACAACAAAAGCTGGGTGCTGCCATCCAGTGAGTCCGAGTACCAGGAAGGCATGAAATCCCTGAGCCGTTATCAGGCGCGCCTGTCCGATCCGTCGCAGAAAAATGCGCTGTTCTATGCCCGCGCCGACAACCTGAACAACTGGCTGGGCGATGTCGGTACCCGTCTGGGTTCACTGTCGCAACGGCTGTCGGCCAGCGTTGGCCGGGTCAAACTCAACACTGCGCTGAAAACCGAAGTCGTCGCCCCGGGTCAGGTGCCGCAGGTTGACGAAGAAATCGTCGAAACCCCGTGGATGCAGATCGACAATGTGTTCTACGAAGCCCGCGGTCAGGCCTGGGCCTTGTCCCATCTGCTGCGCGCCATCGAAGTCGACTTCGCCGATGTGCTGGCCAAGAAGAACGCCACGGTCAGTGTGCGTCAGATCATTCGTGAGCTGGAAGCCTCGCAGGAACCGGTCTGGAGTCCGATGATCCTTAATGGCAGCGGTTTCGGGGTGCTGGCCAACCACTCGCTGGTCATGGCCAACTACATCTCCCGGGCCAACGCCGCAGTGATCGATTTGCGTCAATTGCTCAATCAGGGCTGAGTCATGGTCGATAGCGCCAGAGAGGTCGCGCACCGCGCGGCCTCGGATGCCGAACAGATCGCCTGGGTTGACGAACAGGACAACCTGCTCGGCGCCCTGGTCCGCTCCGACCTGCGCGAACGCGGGCTGATCGGACGCGGCACTTACATCATGCTGTTCAATTCCGCCGGTGAACTCTGCGTGCATCGACGCACGCTGAGCAAAGCCATTTATCCAGGTTTCTGGGACGTGGCGGCGGGGGGCATGGTGCTAGCGAGCGAAACCTACGCCGAATCGGCTGCCCGCGAGCTGGAAGAAGAGCTGGGCGTGAGCGGCGTGGAACTGACCGCCCATGATCACTTTTTCTTCGAAGACACCGGTAATCGGCTCTGGTGTTCGGCGTTTTCGGCGGTGTGGGACGGTCCATTGATCCTGCAACCCGAAGAAGTCCTTGAAGCGCGCTTTATTCCCGTTGATCAAGTCCTGCTGGAAATCCAGCAAAAGCCTTATTGCCCGGACTCTCTGGCCGCGTTGAAGCGGTATCTTTGTTCTCGGACGAATGACGTCGCAAAAGAGGCATAAATTGGCGCCGATTGGCTCTTAGCAATCGGCGTTTTTGCCGTTACACTGCGCGACCTTGTTGGAGCTGACGAGTGCAACGAGGCTGCGATCTTTTGACTTTGCCGTTGAACCAAGATCAAAAGATCGCAGCCTCGTTGCACTCGTCAGCTCCTACACAGGGTTTTCCGTTTCAGTAGCGCTGCCCCTGCCTGAGTGGGGCTTCGCGGTCGATGGCACTTGCCGAAGTTGCCGCGACCAGTCTTTGTCCTCCCAAGAGGATTGCCGGTGGCCAAAAAAGCCGCATCCTTCGCCGCCCTTGGTGGCCTGGTATTTTCCACCGACGCAGGTCGTCATTGCCCGGATTGCAGTCAACCGGTGGATGCCTGCATCTGCAAACAGACCGTTATCCCGGCCGGCGACGGCATTGCTCGCGTGCGTCGCGAAAGCAAGGGGCGTGGCGGCAAGACGGTGACTACCATCACCGGCGTGCCGTTGGCCGAAGACGCACTCAAGGACCTGGCGACCACGTTGAAGAAACGTTGCGGGACCGGTGGTGCGTTGAAAGACGGAATCATTGAAATCCAGGGCGATCATGTCGAGCTACTCTTGGCCGAGCTGATCAAACACGGTTTCAAAGCGAAGAAGTCCGGCGGCTAGCAGCCTCTGTGAAAACCACCCTCGGCTTGATCCAGTCCTGACAGCAGGTCTGGCGTCGTCTACATGGTTTTCACAGAGCCTGTTCTGACCAGTTTCTAAACTCACTGCGGTCAGCGAGGTCTATCCCCTCGTTGACGAACCGTCATTTTCATTCTTTAGACTGCGCCGGCCTGAACCCAGGCGACGCTCTATGACTTCTTTATAGGGGACTTCAATGTCCGTACGACGCACACGCAAAGACGATGGCAGCCAATGGACAGTTGCGGACAGCCGCAGTGTTTACGGGATTCGTCATTGGGGGGCCGGGTACTTCGCGATCAATGACGCCGGTCGCGTCGAAGTTCGTCCGAACGGTCCGACCAGTTCGCCTATCGACCTGTTCGAGCAAGTCGACCAGCTGCGCAAAAGCGGCCTGTCCTTGCCGTTGCTGGTGCGTTTCCCTGACATTCTGCAAGACCGCGTGCGTCAGCTGACTGGCGCCTTCGACGCCAACATCGAGCGTCTGGAATACCAGAGCAAGTACACCGCGCTGTACCCGATCAAGGTTAACCAGCAAGAAGCGGTGATCGAGAACATCATTGCGACCCAAGACGTGTCCATTGGTCTTGAAGCCGGCTCCAAGCCTGAGCTGCTGGCCGTGCTGGCCCTGGCGCCGAAGGGCGGCACCATCGTCTGCAACGGTTACAAGGACCGCGAGTTCATTCGCCTGGCGCTGATGGGTCAAAAGCTCGGCCACAACGTGTTCATCGTGATCGAGAAAGAATCCGAAGTTGAGCTGGTGATCGAAGAAGCGGCCTCGTTGAAGGTCAAGCCACAGGTAGGTCTGCGCGTGCGTCTGTCGTCCCTGGCGTCGAGCAAGTGGGCCGACACCGGTGGCGAGAAATCCAAGTTCGGTCTGTCGGCGGCGCAACTGCTGTCGGTGGTCGAGCGTTTCCGCGCGGCTGGCCTGGATCAGGGCATTCGCCTGTTGCACTTCCACATGGGCTCGCAGATCGCCAACCTGGCGGACTACCAGCACGGCTTCAAGGAAGCGATTCGTTACTACGGCGAACTGCGCAACCTCGGCCTGCCGGTGGATCACATCGACGTCGGTGGCGGTTTGGGCGTGGACTACGACGGTACGCACTCGCGTAACGCCAGCTCGATCAACTACGACATGGACGATTACGCCGGTGTTGTAGTCGGGATGCTCAAGGAATTCTGCGACGCGCAGAACCTGCCGCACCCGAACATCTTCTCCGAAAGCGGCCGTTCCCTGACTGCTCACCACGCCATGCTGGTGGTGCAAGTGACCGACGTCGAGAAACACAACGACGACGTGCCGCAGATCGACAACAAGGAAGAACTGCCGGAAACCGTGCAGTGGCTGGTTGACCTGCTGGGCCCGACCGACATCGAGATGGTCACCGAAACCTACTGGCGCGCCACGCACTACATGAGCGACATCGCGACCCAGTACGCCGATGGCAAGTTGACCCTGGCCGAGAAAGCCCTGGCCGAGCAATGCTACTTCGCGGTGTGCCGTCGCCTGCACAACTCGTTGAAGGCGCGTCAGCGTTCGCACCGTCAGGTGCTCGACGAACTCAACGACAAGCTGGCCGACAAGTACATCTGCAATTTCTCGGTATTCCAGAGCCTGCCGGACACTTGGGCCATCGGCCAGGTCCTGCCGATCCTGCCGCTGCACCGTCTCGACGAAGAGCCGCTGCGCCGTGCGGTGCTGCAAGATCTGACTTGCGACTCCGACGGCAAGATCAAGCAATACGTCGACGAGCAGAGCATCGAAACCAGCCTGCCGGTTCACGGTTTGAACGACGGTGAAGACTACCTGCTGGGTATCTTCCTGGTCGGCGCCTACCAGGAAATTCTCGGCGACATGCACAACCTGTTCGGTGACACCGACTCGGTGAACATCTACCAGAACGCTGACGGCAGCGTGTACCACGCGGGTATCGAAACCCACGACACTATCGAAGACATGCTGCGTTACGTGCACTTGTCGCCGGAAGAGTTGATGACCCACTACCGCGACAAATGCGCCAGTGCCCGCATCACCGCCGCCGAGCGTACCCAGTTCCTCGACGCACTGCGTCTGGGGCTGACCCGTTCCTCTTACCTGTCTTCTTGAGGTAAGGCACCGCTCTCATCAGGTTGTCTGAAAATGTTCCGCACGTAGCGGAAATTTCAGATGACTTGGTGAGATGCCTCTCTGATTTCAAGCGAAATGACTTACATTCTTGGCCATCCAAGCGATGTGGTCTTCTTTTCGCGTAGGTCATTTCCTAAGTTGTACTTCGGCACTCTACTCGGCTAACTCTCTCGGAGAGAATCCCCGACCGCCCCTCCTGTAGAGAATCGCCGATGTTCGATCCAGTCAACGAGCCGTCATTTCGTCTGGATGTAGAGGGTCTGCCCGACCCCTTTGAGGTCTTGGCCTTTACCGGTAGAGAAGCCATCAGCGAGCCTTTTGTGTTCGACGTGGATCTGCTGATCGATGACCCGACACTCGACCTTGCAAGCCTGCTGTACCGTCCGGCCTTTTTGCATGTCGGGCCTGCGGGAAACGGCTTCCACGGACAATTGCATGAACTCGTCCAGCGTGACCATGACTTGGCTGTCAGGCTCTGTCGCGTACGTCTGGGTCCGAAGCTGGCGTGCCTTTCCCTGCGCTTGAGCCAGCGAATTTTCAGCGCGCGCTCGGTGCCGCAAATCCTCAGTCAGGTGCTCAAGGAACACGGTATTGCCGGCAAGAATCGGCGTTTGGAGCTGAGTGGCGATTACCCGCCTCGTGATTTCTGTACGCAGTACCGGGAATCAGACCTGCAATTTATCCAGCGTCTGTGTGCTCAGGAACGGCTTCACTACCATTTCGAACACTGCGCTCTCGGACATTGCGTGGTCTTTGGTGAGGGGCAGGGGCACTTTCGTTTCGGTGAGCGCGCGGTCTTCCAGGTCGAGAGCGAGCAGCCGGCCGTGCGTCAGTTCAAGGTTCAGGGTTGCGCTGATGCAGCCCGAGAGGGGCAACGAACCGCGCAGACTGCAGAAGGTCGCACGGACCTGACGACGCTGCGCAGCGGTCAACTGATGCGGCTGTCCGGCCATCCGATCGCCGACTGGAACCATCTCTGGCTGCTGACCCATATCGAGCATCAGGGCAGCCAGGATTTAACGGCGTCCTACAGCAACCAGATCCGCGCGATTCACGGGGAGGTGCCATTTGTGTCACCTCATTCTGCAGTGAAACCCAGAATGCACAGCCTGCAACGGGCCTGGGTGGTCGACATCGATGAGTCGCGCCCCGATCCGTCCAGGCCGGTGGCCGTGCAATTTGACTGGCTCTATCAGGGCGAGGGTGCGGCGCCCAGCCACTGTTGGCTGCCGTTGGCCGCTGAACTGGGCGACGCGGCAGTCACGCAGTTGAGTGAGGGGGCCGAGGTGGTGGTGAGCTTTATCGAGGGGGATCCGGATCAGCCGCTGATTACCGGGTTTCTTCACGTCCCTTCTTCCATTGAAGAGGCTGAGGAGATCGGCCCGCCGCGCACATCCGCGACAGATGATGTTGGGGGCTTGCTGGGGCTTCTGCAATCGAGCGAACCATTGATGCTGCTATGTCTGCTGCCCGGTGGTGGCAGTTTCAGCCATTGCACGCAGGCCCTCTGCACCTGCCGGGCGGCGATGCGGTTTGGCCAGAGCGGTGCGGCATGATCGCCGAGACCCCGCAATGGCTATTGCTGGATGTACCGGGTGCGCCACAGGCGGGGGTGATGCTGCAACAGCAGTTTGCGCATGCCCGGTGGTTCTGGTTGTTCGAAGGCACTGAGTGGCATGCGTTACGTGAACACGGCCCGGCCCTGATCGACCTTCGGACTTGCCCTGCGCTGACCGGGTTGTGCGACAGCGAAGTGCCCCTGTGGCGTGGCTTGCTGTTGGCCAGCGAGGTGTCATCGTCGCAGTTGCTGGAGCATTTACGCCGCATGCTCACGGTCACGTTCGGTCTGCATCACCGAGCCTTGTTGAGTTACTACAACCCGCAAACGGCCAGTTACTTGTTCGATGCCTGCGATGCGCAGGAGCTGAGTCGCTGGCTGGGTCCTGTCAGCCATTTGCGCTGGTTCGGCGGGACGTGGGCCGACCGCGCGATCGGCAGTCAGGGCTGGCAGCAGCTGGTCAATCCGGGGCTTGCCGTCAGCCCTTTGGCGGTTGAAGAAAACCTCAGTCCTCGTCAGCAGGAAAAACTGCAAACCTGCCTGCTGGAGCAACATGCCTGGCACTGGAGCCGATCCACCAGGACTGACTACAACACGCTGTGGTCCCACGTGCAGGAAGGGCTGGCGCTGGATTTTACCGAGCGCCCGGTACTCGATGACTGGTTATGGCTACGCTTGCAGTACCCCGGCGCTTTGCCTGGGCACGCATTGCCGGGACTCACCCAGCAGGAGCGTCTCGATAGCCTGCGCAACCTGTGGCAGAACGATCAACCCTGAATACGAGGTTCGACATCGATGGCGAGCACCACGCGGCGCTTGTTCAGCCTGATAATCGGCGGTGCTTTGCTGGCCGTGATGACGGCGTGCTCGCCGCTGAAGTTGCTCAATGCGCTGACCCCCGACACAACCTGCGACAAGACCGAGGGCATTGCCTATGGCCCTGATCCGCGGCAAAAACTCGATGTGTATGTGCCGCGCCCGCCCATGAAAAACGCCCCAGTGGTGGTGTTTTTCTACGGCGGCAGCTGGAACAGCGGTTCACGCAGCGATTACGCTTTTGTCGGCGAGGCCTTGGCGTCCCGGGGAATTGTGGCGGTGCTGGCGGACTATCGGTTGTATCCGCAGGTGCGTTATCCGCTGTTCCTTGAAGATGGCGCCCGGGCCGTGGCCTGGACCCATGAACACATTGGTCAATATTCCGGGAACCCGCAGCGGTTGTACCTGATGGGCCACAGTTCAGGGGCTTACAACGTCGCGATGCTGGCGCTGGACCCCGGGTTACTGGGGGCGGTGGGCCTGTCGCCGCACAACCTAAGCGGCTGGATCGGCCTGGCCGGGCCTTATGATTTTCTGCCGATCAAGAATCCGCAGGTGCGCCCGGTGTTTTTCTGGCCGGATTCACCACCCCGGTCGCAGCCGATCAACCATGTCAGTCGTGGCGCGCCGCCGGCCTTGTTGATCGCGGCGAGCGACGATGAGCTGGTCAACCCGGCCCGCAACACCGGTGGTCTGGCGCGCAAACTGCGCGAGGCGGGCGTGCCGGTGCAGGACCTGTATTTCTCGCGCACCAGCCACGCCACGCTGGTGGCGACGCTGTCCCGGCCGATGCGCGGTTTGGCTCCGGTGCTGGATGTGGTCACGGCCTTCGTCAAAACCACACCGACTCAGTGAGCTTTGCCTGCGAACCAGCCGTCGTTTTTATGCAGGTACCAGGCAAACGCGCCCAGAGTCAGGCTGCGCAGCAACATGAACAATAGAAAGGTTATCCACAGTCCATGGTTGCCCAAACCTTGCAGCGCCCAAGCGAGCGGCAGCAACAAAATCACCGTCAGCAGCATGCCGTTGCGCATTTCCCGGGCACGGGTGGCGCCGATAAACAACCCGTCGAGCAGGTAACTCCCGACCGCAATCAGCGGGAGCGCGGCGAGGTAGGGCAGGTAAATGAACGCCGTGTCGCGCACGCTCTGAATGTCGGTCTGCATCTCGATAAACAGATGCCCGGCGAACAGGAACAGCACGGCAAAGCCCAGACTCGCCAGCAACGACCAGCCGCAAGCCACCACCAATGAGCGGCGCAGGGCCTCTCGATCGCGAGCACCAATGGCATGTCCACACAGGGCCTCCACCGCGTGCGCCAGGCCGTCCAGCGCATGGGCGGTCAGCAGCAAACCGTTGAGCAGCAGCGCGTTGGCGGCGACGGTGGCATCACCCAGTCGCGCGCCTTGTACGGTGATCAGAAAAAACACCGATTGCAGCGCCAGGCTGCGGATGAAAATGTCGCGGTTGACTGCCAATAGTGGGCGCCAGCTCTGCCACAACGCCAGCGCGGTCCAGGCGATGTGACCGGGATAGGCACGCAGGGCGTTGCGGGTCATCAGCAGACCGATCAGCGCGCCGGTCCATTCGGCGATCACCGACGCTCGGGCCGCACCGACCACACCCCATTCCAGCCCGAGGACGAACCACAGGTTCAGCGCGATGTTCACCAGGTTGGTGCTCAGCAGAATGGCCAGCGGCGCCCGGGCGTTCTGAGTGCCGAGGAACCAGCCGACCAGCGCATAACTGGCCAGTGCTGCCGGCAGACCGAACAGGCGCGTGTGGAAAAACTCGCGGGTCAGCTGATCCAGCTCCGCCGACGGCTGCATGAAATGCAGTGCGACCCCGCTCAACGGCACACCCAGTGCTCCCAGGACAATGGCCAGGCCCATGGCCAGCAACAGACCCTGCAGCAAGATCTGCCGCAATGCCGCGCCGTCCCCACGCCCGGCGGCCTGTGCGGCGAACCCGGTGGTGCCCATGCGCAGAAAACCCATGGCCCAGGCGAGAAAGGTATACAGGCTGGCCCCGACCGCGACGGCGCCCAACTGATGGGCGTGGGGCAAGTGGCCGATGACGGTACTGTCGACCAGCGCCACCAGCGGTACGGAAATGTTCGAGAGAATCATCGGCGCGGCGAGCGCCCAGACTCGGCGATGGGTAGGGCGGTCGCGCCAGTCGGCGATCAGGTTGGACATGCAGGCTCCTTGGGGGAGCGGCATTGTAGCGACACATTTGAAATGACCGCGATCCAATGTGGGAGCGAGTCTGCTCGCGAAGGCGGCGTGTCAGGCGACATCACTATCGATGGGGCGACCGCTTTCGCGAGCAGGCTCACTCCCACAGAGGGCAGTGGTGTTAGTGGATTATCCAGCTCAACAACCACAACCCCAGCATCAACCAGATTATCCCCATGATGATCGACGCATTCATGAACGCCCGAATCGCCGACCACAACAGCATCAACCCCAAAATCAGCGCAATGATGCTGATGATCGACGCGTCCATGCCCAGCGTACGGGACAGCCCTTCGACAAAGTTGCTGCCGGCGTGGCTCAACAGATTGAACAAGCCACTGAGGCCGTCAACGATGAAGCGGATAACCGAACCGAGTGCCTGGCCGAGCCATTCGAAAAAACTTTCTACCTGCATGTCTTGAGCGTCCTTGATGAAAGTGGTGGCGTGGTTGCCGGACTTGAGCCTTGGGCTATCGAGCAGGGTGCCGAGTTCCCGTAGGAGCTGCCGCAGGCTGCGATCTTTTGATTATGGTGTAAAGATCCGCGTCACACCGAGACGCTTGCCTTCCCCCGTCATCCCCCCGAAGCTATACGCCTTCAGGAGAGCCCGATGAACCTTGTTGAACTGACCGAACGCCTGCACGCCATCCGTGACCGCAATGACTGGCGGCAATTTCACAGCCCGAAAAACCTGGCCATGGCCGCGAGCGTGGAAATGTCCGAGCTGGTGGAGATTTTCCAGTGGCTGACCGAAGACCAGTCGCGCCAGTTGCCGGCGGACGCACTCGCCCATGCCGGGCAGGAAATCGGTGACATCGTGCTCTATCTACTGCTGCTGTGCAGCGAGTTGGGGTTGGACATGAATGAAGTGGTGCGCAGCAAACTCGCGGACAGCGAACGGAGGTTCAGCTGATGAGCGACCGTCATTTCGATCAACTGGCGACCCGCTTCGCCGAAAAAATCTACGGCGGTGCCAAAGGCGCGATCCGTCTGGCGGTGCTTCAGGCCGACCTGGCCGAAACCCTGCCGGACCGACCGTTGCGCGTACTGGATATCGGTGCTGGTCTGGGCCACATGTCGTTGTGGCTGGCCGAGCGTGGTCATGAGGTCACGCTGGCCGAGCCCGCCGAGCCGATGCTCGAGGGCGCCCGTCAGCGCTTTGGCGACGCCGGGCAAACAGCGACGTTCATTCAGGCGCCGTGGCAGGATCTGCTCGGCCAACTCACCGAGCCCTACGACCTGGTGCTGTGCCACGCCGTGCTGGAATGGCTGGCCGAACCCCACGCGATCCTGCCGGTGCTGCATCAGTTGACCAAGCAGGATGGCTGGTTGTCCCTGGCCTTCTACAACCGCGATGCGTTGATCTATCGCAACCTGCTCAAAGGCCACTTCCGCAAGATGCGCAAGAACGACATGGCCGGCGAGAAACAGAGCCTGACTCCGCAGCAGCCGCTTGATCCGCGCGAACTGGCGGCGCAACTTGAAGGCCTGTGGCAGGTCGAAACACAGAGCGGGGTGCGGGTTTTTCACGATTACATGCCGGTGGAATTCCAGGCCCGCGCCGAACTGGTGGATTTGCTGGAAATGGAACTGGCTCACCGTCGTCACCCAAGCTTTGCCGGGCTTGGGCGCTACTTGCACTGGATCTGTCGGCCGGTCTGATCGGAGCGCGAAATGAACAGTCGTTCGGGGTTATTGGTGATCTGTCTCGGGTTGGCGGCCTGTCAGGGCAGCAACCCTTATGTGGCGTCATCCAACCCCTTGCCACCCGCGCCGCCTCAGGCGGCCAACACCTTTGACCGCAGCGCCTACCCGGCCCCGCCGCGCGACTACGGGCGTTACCGCAGCTGGGCCTGGCTCAACGGGCAGTTGCCGCAGGGCAGCGCCTGGGCGGATTCGGCGCAGGTCGCCGAAGCCGTCAGCAATGCGCTCGATCAACGTGGCTTGCGCCCGCTGCACGACAATCGCCCGGCCGACCTGTTTGTCAGCGCCGAGCTGCACCTGGAAACCCGCCTGCGTCAGGTTCGGGACGACTATGGTTATTACGGCGGCGGTTATGGCGGTTACAACCGCTACGGCAGCGGTTACGGCATGTACAACACCGTGCCGATCGTTCGGACTTATCAGGAACAGGTCGTGGTGGTGCGGGTTGATTTGTTTGACGCTCAGAGCGGTCAACCGGTGTGGAGTGCCAGCGCCGAAACCAGCAATCGCGGCAGTCAGAGCGAGCGTGCCGATGCGATACGGGAGGCTGTAGAAAAGGCGATGTCGGCGTATCCTCCTAGTTAGCTTCTGTCGTTAAGAAGCTTTGCGCAGGTTCATGTCTTCAACCGGAGAAATATCATGTTCCGCCGTCTCGCTTTACTGGCTGTGGCCGTGCTGCTCAGTGCCTGCGCCAACCAGGTCAATCATGACTTCGATGCCAGCCGCGACTTCGCCGCCTATCGCAGCTGGAGCTGGAAAGAACCCGCCCTGCAATATCGGCCCGATGATCCACGGATCAAGAGCGACCTGACTGAACAACGAATCCGCCAATCAGTGACCGATCAGCTGGATCAGCGTGGCCTGCGTCCGGCTGCGGGTGGCCAAAAGGGCGATTTGAGCGTGCAGACCTATCTGATCGTCGAACAGCGCCAGCAACAAGTAACCACCAACTACGGCGGCGGCGGCGCTTGGGGTAATCCATGGAACGGCTACTGGGGCGGGCCGATGTACAACGAAACCCGTAACGTCAGCTACAAAGTGGCGATCATCCAGATCGACCTGCTTGATGGCAAGGACGGCAAACTGGTGTGGCGCGGCAGTGACGAGCAGATACTCAGCCGCACAACGAACCCGTCGGATCGCAGCACGGCGATACGCGAAACGGTCGGGCGAATTCTCGCCAACTACCCACCCATATAAACAGCTGGACGATCTTTTGCTTGTGATCTGCGAGCAGCCCGGGAAAGCGCCAACTACACTGCTGTTCACCCATGGAGGTAGCCTTCGGCTGTGCACCGGCAAAGGAGTGCGCAATGTCTCCCCGTTTGCAGTTTCGCAGCCCGTCCCGGCAACGGGGGGCGATCGGTTTGATGGCGGCGCTGACATTGGGCATGGCCCTGGTGTTCTTGCTGGTCGTGGTCGACAGCGGTCGTTTGTACTTGGAAAAACGTGACCTGCAGCGCGTAGCGGACATGGCCGCACTTGAAGCGTCCACCCGAAGTGGTGATTGCGCCGCGGGCAACACCGCCACCGTATATGCCACCGCCAGCGCAAACCGCAACGACTTCACCCTTCCTGACCCCAATCGCAATCTGCTGGTCGCTTGCGGCGCCTTGACCCTGGATGCCAATAACCTTCGGGTATTTGGCGCCGACCCAAGCAAGAGCGAAGCCATTCGGGTGATCGCCAGCCATTCGGTCCAGCAGAGTTTCGCCGGCGGTGTCGGCGCCCTGTTCGGTGGCGCCCCACGTGGAGCGACCATTAACCTGACGGCCACCGCTGTGGCCGCATTACCGCCACCGCAGGCTTCGCTGACCCTGCGCAGCACGACGTTGAGCGTCGACACCAGCAAATCGGCCACGCTCAATGCGCTGTTCGGTGGTTTGCTCGGGGGCAACCTGAACATCAACGCGGCGGGCTGGAATGGACTGGTGAACACCAACATCAGCCTGCTCGGTTACCTTGACCGATTGAAGGTCGACCTTAACCTCAGCGCTGCCGGGTATGACCAGGTATTGGGCAATACGATTGCCGTCAGCCAGCTGATCCAGACCGCCTTCAATGTGCTGGACCCGGGCGGCACACTCGGTGCGACCGCAACCATTGCGAGCCTTCAAGCGCTGAAGGTCGCGGCAGGCGCAACCACCGTCGTACTCGGCAACGTGCTGCACGTCGAGGCTGGCAGCACCGTGACGGCGCTGGCGACCAACCTGAAAGTGTTCGACCTGATCGAGGCGGTCGTGCAACTGGCCAACAAGAAAAACGGCCTGGTGGCGACCCTGCCGATCAATCTGGCGGGTCTGGCGCAAATCACCGCCCGGGTGCAGGTGCTGGAGCCTCCGCAGCTGTCAGCCATTGGCAATCCGAAAAACGCCGCGCTGGCTCCACTGGGGCCCAACCGCATCTATGTGCGAACTGCCCAGATCAGGACATTGCTGTCGATCGACTTGCCGGTGCTCGATTCCATCGTGGCGCTGGTCAATGCGGCGGCTGATCTGGCAGGCCCGCTGACCAACACACTCAACGCCTTGCTCAATCTCAACCTGGTGGGAGTGCTCAATTCACTGACCTGTGCCTTGCTCGTGCCCTGCCAGACTCCCGACATCATCGTGCTGCCGCCACCGATACGTATCGACGTGGCGCTGGACGTTGCCAGCGCCAACAGCTATGTCACTGCCTACAGTTGCGTCAGTACCACCAACAAAACCCTGACCACCAACACCAGCACTTCGCTGGTAAATCTGAAGATCGGCAAGATCGATCCAGCCACCGCTTTCGGCAGCAACACCACGCCACCGGCGGTAGTGGTGCAGCCGTTGAAGGTGATCGATATCGGGGTGAAAACCTGTCTGAGGATTCTGTTCCTGCCCATCTCCTGCGACCCGCAGATTCCGGGCGTCGGCGGCGGCATCAGTATCATGGCCGACACGACCGTGGCGCAGAGCGCCAACATGCCGCACGTCTATTCCGCACCGCCGGCCACCAGCCTGCCGGAGATCAACCAGCCACCGTTCTACTATTCCTATTCCACCAGCAATATCGTCAGCAGCCTTACCGACACGGCGACCAATATCAAGGTCGACATGTACGGCCCGACGGGCAGTCTGGTCGGTGGTCTGGGGGCGATCCTCAGCACTGTCACGACATTGCTGGTCAACGCGATCAACAGCGTGCTCAGCCCGTTACTCGACACCTTGATCAATACGCTGCTGCTCAGCCTGGGGATCGATCTGAACAAGGTCGATGTCGGCGCCAACCTCAGTTGTCACTCAGGACGAGCGACGCTGGCAATCTGATCGTCGGCGGCAATCGGCAGTTCGATACAAAACCGTGCGCCCTCGACCGAGTTTCTAACGCTCAGTTTTCCGCCCATGTTCTCGACGATGCCGTAACTCACCGACAACCCGAGCCCGGTGCCGATACCCACGGGTTTGGTGGTGAAGAACGGCTCGAAAATCCGCTCCAGTAGCCTGGGATCAATACCGCCGCCGTTGTCCTCGACCCACAGCCGCACCGAATCCACATCACGTTCGGCGTACACCGCGATCCACGGTTTGAACTCGCGGTCGGCCTCGCGTTTGCCGAGCAACGCATCCCGAGCGTTGACCATCAGATTGATCAACACCTGTTCGAGCTGATCGACGTAACCGCGCACTTGCACTTCAAACCCCGTCTCGTTGACCCGCAGATCGACCCCTTTGCCGCGCATCCCTTCGGCCAGCAGCGAAAGTGTGCCTTCGATGGCTTGTGCCGGATTAAACGGATGTTGCTCGATCTCCGAGCGGCGGCCAAACACCCGCATGTGATCCACCACCCGCGCGGCGCGCTGGACCTGTGCATCGATGCGGTTGAGCTTGTCGGTCAGGTAGTCGATCTGCGCATCGCCGTTGCTCAGACGCTTGAGCACGTTGACGATGGCCATGCGCATCACATTCAACGGCTGATTGATTTCATGGGCCAGCCCTGTGGCCATTTCACCGAGGGTGGCCATTTTTGCACTTTGGGTGAGCTGCTGCTGGGCGCGGCGGACCTCGGTGTTGTCGCGACCCACGGCCTGAATCTCCAGCAAATGGCCGTGTTCATCGAACACCCCGCGATCCGACCACACCCACCAGGCATGTTCCCGTCCCGGCAGTTGCAGGTTGATTTCCGCGGTGCTGACCGGGAATTCCGGGCTGAGTCGGCTGAGCCGCTGGAGAAACGCTTCGCGCTGTTCCTGCGACATCCAGCTGCCCAGATTCACCCCGGGCAGTTGTTCGGGCTGGCATTCCAGGTAAGTCGCCAGCGGGCGGTTGCCGAAGGTCAGGGTCAGGTCCGGGCGGTAGCGGCAGATCATCGCCGGAGAGTCTTCCACCAGGATCCGGTAACGTTCTTCACTCTGCTTCACCTGTTCGGCGGCCAGGGTTGCTTCGGTGACGTCCAGCCACAGACCGACGGCTTCCACCGGCAAACCAAGGTCGTCGCGCAGTAGCTTGGCTTCATCGAGTAGCCAGTGGTAATCGCCGCGACTGTCACGCAGCCGATAACGGGAGCGCACCGAACCTTCACGCAGCAAATGTCGGGTGCGTTCGAAGTACCGATCGCGGTCCTCCGGGTGCACCCTTTCAACCAAGGCCTCGGTCGCGCAATCAGCCAGCGTCCAGCCGAGTAACGGCAGTAGGCTGTCACTGAAAAACGTCGGTTGCAGCGCACCTTCGACATAGCGCTGCACGTAGATCACCGCCGGTGAGCTGGCGATCAGATTGTCCAATCGAGCATGGGCCGCCGCGGCGTTTTGCTCCTGGTTTTTGATGTCGCTGATGTCGAGCATGAAGCCCACCAACCGCCGGCTTTTACCGATGCCCAGAACCTGGCCCTGCAGGCGATACCAGTTCGGCGTTTGTGCCAAACGCACGCACAGCAGCAGTGGAACGCCGTCGTCTTGCAAGGCTTGCAGACGACTGCTCAGCTCTTCCCGGTCGGCGGGGTGCACCCGATCAAGCCAGTCGTGCAGCGGTAAACGATCGATCGTAAGGTTCAGGTTACTGGCTAACGACGGCGCCAATTGCACCTCGCGACTGTCGCTGAACACCTCCCACCATCCGGTGCCGAGCAAGGCTTGCAGCGACTCCAGCCGTTCCAGTTGCAGATGGTGCCGGTGCTCGCGCAAGCGCTCAAGCAACGGGCCTGCCAGCGCGGCGGTCAGTTGTAACCAGTCGCGATCATTCAGGTCGGGTGCCTGTTGCTGCACCGGATAAAGGCCACACAGCAACCAGGCGACCACACCCTGAGCATCGTGATAGGGCACTGCGAACCCTTCGGCATTACCGAAGATGCCTTGCAATCGGGGATGTTCAGCGGGCGTCAGGCATTGCGGCGCAGAGCCGTTGAGGCTGTCGAGCCCCGTGCCCAGGCGCTGAGCGTTTTGCCACAGGTGGGGCGCATCGAAGGCCGTGTAATGCTGGTGAATCTGCCAGCCTTCTTCCTGTTCATCGATTAACGCCACCGCAATGCATGGCATGTGGAAACGCTGGGCCAGGCCTTGCAGCTGTTCCACCAACACCTCGGGCAGGCGCGTCAGGTTGCACCGGCGCAACTGTTCGCCGATCTGCGCTGCGAGTATTTGGCATTGCTCGCGGCTGCGTGATTGTCGACGTTCGAGCAACAAGTCGCCGATGTCCAGCAACTGCAACAGCCAGGCATCGGCCAACGGCTGGACCCAGCCACGCAGGTGCAGGGGTTGTCCGTTGAGGCTGTAAAAGTCCAGGTCCAGACTCTGTCCCTGCCAGTCGACGGGTGAGCCTTCAACGGCGAGGCAGCTGTGAGGCATGAGGAAATCGAGCAGGTGCGGTGCTTGCGCACGGGGCGTCTGCTGGGCCAGCACATGCCGCAGCGGGCCGGTCAGGTGAATCACTCGACCTTCGGCATCCAGATGCATCTGCAAACCGACACTTTGCACGCTCAGGGTGTCTGGCGTGTCCACTGGCTGAGGCGGATGGCGGTTGAGCAGGCGCCCGAAGAGTTTGTCTGCGGAACTCAAAATTGCAGGCTCGAACTGGCGGTGAGGTTTGCTGGCAGATTCGGCACTTGGCCAATTCCCGGCAAGGTCAGAAACGGGATGACCTGCTGCAGTTTGCTGGTGGGGTAGTTGATGCTGACCTTCAACACCCCGCCCACGTAGGTGGCGCTGGCGTCGGTGGCGACATTGAAATTCAGTGCGGCAGGAATCCAGGCCAGCTGTCGGCTCAGTTCTGTCGTGGCAACGGTTTTTACCGCGGTGTCGTATCCGGGGGTGCTCGGATCCAGCGCCACGCTTCGGCGCACCGCTTCGGCGGTCGACTGGGTGAACGATTGCATCAGCAACAGCGGCAAGCTGTAAGTGACAATTCCATAAAACACGGCGAAAAAGATGAGAAACACCAACGCGAATTCAATCGCTACAGCGCCTTTTTGCTTACGGGGGAGGCCTATTTTCATGACTGCGTCTACCCTGATATTCACCACGTGATATCAGCATAGAATCATTCAGCCAAAACGGACGTTTTTTACCGGATGCAGAGCTTTGTATTACTGATCTGGCTGACGCTATGCGCAGCACAGGATGCTCGAGAACGACACATCGCCAATGGCCTGACCCTTGGCGCAGCGGTGTTGGCGCTGGCGTATCTCCTGTGGACGGGCACTACCTGGCTGGGGGCCGAGGCGGTGCAGGGCGGCTGGGCTTTTTTGCTGGCGCTGGCCTTTACCTTGCCCGGTTATGCGCTGAGACGCTTGGGCGCAGGCGATGTGAAACTGATGACTGGCCTGGGTCTGGCGACGGACGGCATGCACCTGCTCGGCGTGTTCATCGGTGCCGGATTGGCCAGTGTGCTGTGGCTGCTGCTGGCGCCAAGAGTCTGGCTTCATATGGGCCAAGGGCTTAGAAATCATCTTCGATATCTGGGGCCTGGAATGTCAAAGAAACAGCCCTTTGCACCCTTCGTATTGGTGGGCCTGATGCTCACACTCGCCTGGTTGCACTAGTCGCCTGTTCTATACAGAGTCGGAAAGTACGTCTACTTTCAATTCAGCAGTTGTACAGTCTGTTGCTGTTTGTAGAGGAGCGGTCAACTTTGACCTGGCAGGGAGGCGCACGTGAACAAGCTTTTTTCGGCAGTAAAAATCCTTGTGGTCGACGACCAGCCGTTGATTGCTGCAGAGCTTTGTGAGCTTCTCGAAGGCAGCGGTTACCGTTGCGTTTTTTGCGAGACTGGCAAACAGGCCGTCGAGCGTTTCAATGAAGACGAAGCGATTGGCCTGGTGCTTTGCGATTTGCACATGCCCGGTCTGGACGGGATTCAACTGGTCCAGGAGCTGCAACGGTTATCCGGCAAGCACCGTGTGTTTGAAGCAATCATGCTCACTGGGCGTGCGGACAAGCAGGATGTGATCAAGGCTTTGCGGGCCGGGTTTGCCGATTACTACCAGAAGCCGATTAATCCGGGTGAGTTGCTCGAAGGGATTGCGCGTCAGGCAGTGGTTTTGCAGGACCGGCAGAAGAGTGTGCAGCTGGGGCATTTGGATCAGAAGCTGCAGTATCTTGCCGAGTCGATCGATGATCTGTATCAGGATCTGGATAAGGTTCGGCGTGGGCCGCGGTTATCGGTTTCCACTGATGAGGATGTCATCGCTGTGGATCGGGTTGAGATTCCGGCGATTTTCAGTCAGCTGTCGCCAAGGCAGTTGGAGGTGGCGCGGTTGGTGGGGAAGGGGCAGACCAATTATCAGATTGCCTGTGAGTTGGGAATTACCGAGAACACGGTGAAGCTATATGTGTCGCAGGTTTTGCGGTTGACGCATATGCATAATCGGACGCAGTTGGCGCTGGCTTTGTTACCCAGTCCTTCTGGATTGCGTCAGGGGGTGACTGCGCATTAGGTTTTTGTTGGCGGTAACGACCGCGATTCACTTTTTTATAAGCGCCTGGAATGTGTTAAGCCGTAACGCGATCTGTAGCAGCTGCCGAGCCCGCGAGGCTGCGTTCGGCTGCGTAGCAGTCGTAAAATCAGTCATTTGGTACGTCAGGCATACCGCGTCAGCCGGACTCACGACTGCTACGCAGCCGAACGCAGCCTCGCGGGCTCGGCAGCTGCTACAAAGAGTGTCGCGGCTGGAATTGCTTAACTGACTGGCATTACCCGGAATGCCGGCCCAAAAAAAATCAGCCCCAAAACGCTAGCCCCAAGCGTCCAACTCCCTGATCGAGACTACCCCCCCGTCCCACCGTCCACCTGCCCGCTCTCATACTGATCAAAGTACTCCGGGATCTCATGCTGATAGCTTTTCAACCAACGCTGCATGCTCAGCTCGCGTTCGGTCGCGGTTGAGGTTTGCGGTTTCTGGGAAGCCGCTTTGTTGCTTCTTTGCAGTTGCAGCCAGCCTTCGGTTTCCTGTTGTTGGGCCGAGGCGGGGCCGGGGTCAATGGCGTGAGTGGTGAGGGGCAGGGCCAGCAGGCCGATGCAGCAGAGGATGGTCGGTTTCATCAAAAGCCTCTCCCTATTGAAGCGTCGGTGTGGCGACGGCGACCTGGTTTACGGCGGTCGGGCCGGACTTGCTCGGTGTCTTGAGTCTTTGCGCGCGGGCCTGGGCTTCGGTGACTTGGGCGGGGCTCAGGCCGAGACGGCTGACGAGTTCGGCCGCACGGCTCCAGTCGTCCTGGTAGATCAGCAGTGTTACCAGATTCAATGCTGCCAGTTGATCGCTTTGCTTGAGTTCCATAGCCGTCAGGAATTCAAAGCGCGCATCCTCGACGCGTAATTGGTTGAGGTACACCACGCCGAGGTCGTTGCGGATTTTCTCGTCGGTCGGCGCCAGCCGTGCGGCCCGTTGCAAGTGGGCTTGCGCCAGGCCGTTGTCGCCCTTGGCGGCGGCGAGTTGGCCCAGGCCGTGTTCGGCTTCGGCGGCCAGGCAACTGCCGAGCAGGCTGCGGTACAACGGCTCGGCTTCGCTGCGGCCCAGCAGTCGATAGACCTTGGCCTTGCGCAGGCGCACGTCGGCCAGGTTGTCGGGCAGGCTTTGCAGGTTGGCGAGGCTGGCGTGCAGTTTGCCGTCATTGGCCATGTCATCGGCGAGGTTCAGAGACAGCTGTTCCTCGGAGGTCAGCTTGCCGCAACTGGCCGTGTTAGTCAGAGCGCTCCAGGGCGTCGCACCGTTGCTCGCGCAACCGCCTAATAACAGCAGACTCAAACCGGCAATTATTGCTTTCATAACGATCCCTCTAAGAACCAAAGGCATGGGACAGGGCGGTGAAACCCGGGCCGGCCAGTACGATCAGTAACGCCGGGAAGAGAAACAGCATCATCACGACGGACATTTTGGCGGACATCTTGGAGATGTATTCCTGCAAGCGCGTCAGGCGCCGGTCATCGAGCAATTGCTTGAGGGTCAGCAGGGATTTCATCGCACCGCCCCCCTGATGGATCAACTGCTCAAGGATGACGCAGGTGTCGGTGAACTCGTCGACGGCCAGCAATCGGGTGGCTTTGTGCAGTTCTTCGCCCAGTTCCAGGCCGGAATCGACCCGGGCCAATACCAGACGCAATTCATGGGTCAGGGCCGGCAATAATTGTTTGCCTTCATTGCTCAACACGCGCAGCGACTGCTCCACCGCCATGCCCGATTCGAACAGGATGCGCAGCAGCGGAATGAAGGTGGAAATCTCGGTCGCCAGTTGTTTCTGACGACGCTGCGCGGCAAAGGCCAGCAACCGTTTGGGCAATAGATAGCCAATGCCGGTGGCGAACACAGGGGCCATCCAGTGGTTGTCTGCATGAGGGAAGAACACGCGCTGGATCAGCAAACTCAGGGCCAGCGCCAGCACCGGAGCGCCTATCTGGAACGCCGCGAACAGTGAACGTCGCCGGGCGCTGCGCCAGCCGAGACGGTTAAGCAATGCCTGGGTTTCGTTATCCAGGTTGACCGAGCGCTGACCGATCCGGCTGCTGCCCAGCAGCTGTAGCCACTGATTTACCCGGTTGTCGCTTGCCAGTTTGCCGTCGAGTCGTTGCGCCACCTGGCGAACCCGTCGACGGTGTTCCAGCAAACCGCTGAGCAGCAACAACGTTGCCCCCAGAAACAGCAATGCGCAGATCAGCAAAGGCACTTTCATACGCTGCGCAACATATGCCAGAGCGCCAGGCTGCCGACCACCTGCAAGCCGAACGCGGACGCGAGCATGATTTGCCCCGAATCGTCGTGCCACATGGCGAGCAAGTAATGAGGGTTGGTCGCGAGGAAATAGCCGGCCAGACCAATCGGCAAACAGCCCAGGACCCACGCGGTCACCCGGGTTTCACCGGTCATGGCCCTGAGCTGGCGCGCAGCTTGCTCGCGCTCCCGGATCATCTTGATCAGGTTTTCCAGCAATTCGCTGGCATTGCCGCCATAGCGGTGATTGACCTTCAAACCGAGCGCGAACAAGCGAAGTTCGTCTTTCTCATACAGCTCGGCGAGGTCAGCGGCGGCATCCGGCAGGCTGACCCCCAGCTGCACGTTGCGCTGAACCCGCCCCATGGCATTTTTCAGTGGGTCTTCAGCGGCGTCGATGGCGCCTAGCACCGCATCGGCCAGGGTGCGCCCGGACTTCAGACTGCGCACGGTGTGATCGAGCATTTGTGGCAGTTGTTCGATCATGCGCTGGAGTCGGCGCTGATAACGCCAATTGACATACAGACGCAGAATCAGCGGCGGTAGCAGTAACAGACCCAGCAAGCCGACCCAGCCACCGGTAGCAGATCCGAGCAAGATGCCAAAGGCCCAGAGCAGCAGGCATACCCCCAGATGCTCTGAGGGACGCCCAAGGCCGGCCCGCAGAAAGGCCCGATCCAGACGCGCCCAGGAGGTTTTCGCCAGCACCGGCTGCGGTTGCCCCTGGGTCAGGCGTCCCAGTACCCGCTCGGTGCCGGTCTGGCGCAAACCGCGATAAAACAGGCGGATCGACAGTCCGAGCAAGACCAGGCAAACGAGGATGAGCAGCACCGGTTTGAGCATGCCGTGGCCTTCAGTACGCAGAGGGAGAGAGCGCCAACTCACGGCGCAGTTTGTCGCCGGCGGGGTTGACCGCCTCGCGCATGAATCCGAAACCGCTGCGCCGGTCGAGCCGGAACAACGTGTTGGTGACATACACGTCATCACGCAAGCCGATCACCTCCACCACTTCGCTGACGCAGCGGCGGCCGTCGGGCATGCGCGTCAGCTGGATCACTACATCCAGTGCGGCGCAGATCATTTGCCGCAAGGTCCGTTCGGCGATGGTGCGGCCGGTCAGGCCCACCAGTGTCTCCAGGCGCAACAGTGCATCCTGGGCGTTGTTGGCGTGCACGGTACTCATGGAGCCGTCGTGGCCGGTGTTCATTGCGGTGAGTACGTCCACCACTTCGACGCCACGAATCTCGCCGAGGATGATTCGGTCCGGGCGCATCCGCAGGGCGTTGCGAATCAGGTCACTGGACTTCACTTCGCCGTGGCCTTCGGCATTCGGCGGTCGGGTTTCCAGACGCACCACGTGAGGGTGGCCCAGGTGCAGTTCGGCGACGTCTTCGATGGTGACGAGTCGCTCGTGAGGGTTGATCAACTGGCTGAGAATGTTCAACAGCGTGGTCTTGCCGGTGCCGGTGCCGCCGCTGATCAGGATGTTGCAGCGCTTGCCCACGGCCTCTTGAAGAAAGTCGAAGATCGCCTGATCGATGGTTTGCATCGCCATCAGGTCCGAGCTTTTGAGCATGTCCTTGCGAAACTTACGTATCGACAGGCAGGGACCATCGAGCGCAATCGGTGGAATGATCGCGTTGACCCGGCTACCGTCGGGCAGTCGTGCGTCGACCATTGGCGACGACTCATCGAGCCGTCGACCGAGGGGCGCGAGGATCCGTTGCATGACCCGTTCGACGTGATGCGCATCGATGAAGCGCAGGTCGCTTTGATGCAGTACGCCGTCGCGCTCAATGAACACCCGGTGCGGGCCGTTCACCAGAATCTCCGTCACCGCCGGGTCCCGCAGCAGCACTTCCAAGGGGCCGAAACCGGTGAGTTCGTCGACAATTTCTTCGGCCAGGCGCTCCATTTCATAGCGGGAAATCGCCAGGTGCAATCGGGCGATGTACTCGGCAACCTTGTCGATGACGAACTGCGAGAGCACCTGCCGTGAACCCTCCAGCAGGTTTTTGCCGGACTCCTCGATGGCGTCGATGATGTAGCGGTGCAGCACCAGTTTCAGACCTTCGTGGTCGGTGTTACCGCTGGTGGTGCGCACAGGGGCACCGAAGAGTTTTTCACCGCTCATTGCGCACCCCTCAACCGGTTGAACCAGCCAGACTTGGGCTTGGCCAGGCCCTCGGAGCGCTTGGCCAACCGATCGCCGAGGGCGCGCAGGCTTTGAGTCAGGGCTTCGCGGGGGGCCAGTTCAAACAGCGTCACACCTTGGTTCTTTGCGTTAAGCCGAACTTCCGGGCTGTAGACGAGGGTCGCGATGATCTCCATGCCGAAGCTTTTGCTCAGGGTGTCGGAGTCCGGTGCGACATTGCGCAGGTAGCGGTCCACCAGCAGTTTGGCGTGATCGAGCTTCATGCCTTTTTCACGCCACAGGTTGAGTACCGCCAGGTTGCGACGGCAGTCGAGTACGTTCTGATCGGTGTACCACAGCAACTTGTCGCAATGGGTGACGAAGGTGCGTAGCGCTTCGCTGTCCGGCTGGCCAGTCAGGTTCACCACGATGTGCTGGAAGTGTTGACGCAGGGCGCTGAGCAGCATGTACAGCTCGGCGGTGCTGGTGTGTTCCAGCGGCTCATCGTGGTTGGCGTAGGCGAGGATCCGCAACCCGGCGGCGCAGTTGGTGAACGCGCTGTCGATCAGCGTCGCGTCGAGGCGCCGCAAGTGCCGGAGTGCATCGCCGAAGTGGAACGAACTCTCCAGCCCGAGCAAGGCCAGGCTGTCACCGCGTGGCAGGCCCAGGTCCAGCAACAGCGTTTGCTGTCCGCTCTTTTGCACCACTTGCGCCATGTGCGTGGCGAGCAGCGCGCCGTCGGCGTTGATCTGCACCCCGTAGAGCACCGTCAGGCTACCCAGTTGGGTGCTTGGGGCTACGGGGGGCAGGCGTTTGCTCAGCCGTCGCACCAACCCCGCGACTTCACTGGAGCGCGAACCATAGGCCACGAAATCCCGTGCACCGGCGCGCATGGCATTGAGCACGAGTTGGTTGTCCATGCCATCGCCCAGCGCGACGATCGCCAGCATCGGTTTGGCTTCCAGGGCACCTTCGATCAGTGCGCTTTGGGCCACCACGTGTTCACGGTCCAGGCCGACGAACACCACGCTGGCGAAGGTCACGTCCACCAGCGCCAGCAATTCGTCGAGGCTGCCACCGCCGGCGCTGACCACTTGGCCCAACGGGGCGAGGGCGCCTTGCAGCCACTCAAGGTCAGTGCTGTTGCGCGTGATCGCGAGGAAGGTCTGGCTCAGGTTCTGGCTCTGGCTCATTGCGATAATCCGCTGCGTTTATCGAAGTTGCCGTTTTCGAGGAAGTACAGGCGATACCAGTTCGGGTCATAGTTGCGCAGCTTTTCACCCGGCAACGACGGCAGTTGTGCGTTGGCAGCCAACGGTTGGACCAGGTGCGGCGTGACGATCATCAGCAGCTCACGCTCTTCGCGGTTGACCGATGAGTTGCGAAAAAACGCTCCGAGAATCGGGATATCGCCCAGGCCTGGAAACTTGCTGACTTGCGAACTGTTGTGAGTGCTGATCAAACCGCTGATGACGAAACTCTCGCCATCGGCCAGCGAGACGCTGGTATCGGTGCGGCGAATGGTGAACGCCGGGACGGTGGTGCCGCCGATGGTCACGCCATTGTTGTAGTCGAGTTCGCTGACCTCCGGCGCCACTTTGAGGGTGATGCGGTCGTGACTGACCACGGTCGGCGTGAGCGTCAGGCGGATGCCGAATTCCTTGTATTCGATGGAGTAGCTGTCGCTGTTGGCGCTGGGCACCGGGATTGGAATTTCACCACCGGCCAGGAAGCTCGCGCTCTGCCCGCTGAGGGCCACCAGGCTCGGTCGTGCCAAGGTGTAGGCGAAGCCGCTGCCTTCCAGGGCGTTGACGATGCCGAGGAATTTGCTGCTGCCACCGCCCCAGACAATGTTGAAACTGTCGTTGAGCAACGGAATGCTGGGCACGGCGATCCGGGGATCAAGGTTGAACAGCGGCACCACGCCCGGCGTCACGGCCGTGTTGGGCACCGTACCGGGTGCGCCGAAGAGGAAGTTATTCGAGCCCTTGCCGAAAATCGACGTACCGGCCTCTTTCAGTTTGGTCCGGCTGACTTCGACGAAACGAATGTCGGTCTGTACTTGCGACGGTAGCAGTGGGTCATCAGAGGGTAACCGTGTCGCGGTGGTCATCGCCGCGGTGGCCTTGCCCTGAACGAACACCATGCTTTGGCGCGGAGCACTGGCGCAGGCGGTCCAGACCATCAGGCTGGTAGCGCCGGGGGCCATCCCGGTTAGCAAAAACGCTTGATTACCGTTGACTCGCACGTCGGCGATTTTCGGGTCACCCACCGCCACCCGAGTGATTGCTACCGGCGATTGCACCTCCTGTTGCAGCCCTTCACTGACTTCCAGCACCGCAGGCAACGAACCCAGTGCGGCGCAATTTCCGGCGGCTGCGAACGTTACGCCAAGCGGCACGCCGCTCAGTAAAGAGACCCAGAGCAGGCCTTGAAACAGGGGCATGGAACGACTGCGCATTTAGATGCGTCCTTGCTCGATTCAGGGGGTTTGTTGGGTGATTTCGTTGCCGCGGATGACTTCCACGCTCGTCTTGCGCGGTGCGGTGCCGCCGTGGGTAGCGACAGGTTTGGGTGGGGGCGTCATGGCCAGTTGGCTGAACTGGATCAACTCACGGTTGGCACTGGCAAGGTTGGCCGATGAATCGCTTTCGCCGGCCCAGTAACGAGCCAGACGTTTTTCATCGGCGCTGCGTACGGCCAGGCGCAACACACCGGCCTGGGCTGCGAGCATCAACCGACTCAGTAGTTGTTCGGGGACGGCAAGCAAGACGCTGCGGGCGCTGGTGCGCAATTGTTCCTGCCGGAGTTTTTCTTCGATGTTGCGAGCGGGGCTTGCGGGTTGGCCGTCGTTGGTCAACCCCATCTGTTCGCCCACCCCGAGCACCCGCAAGGCCGGCACCACCAGTTGCGCCGACGGCTGAAGGTTGTTGTTGTCCATGCGCAGAAACAGCAGCACATCGACATAGTCTCCCGGTGTCAGTTGCCCACCGGCATTGATCACTTCATCCACTGCGACGGCGAGGGCGCGTTCATCGGGACGAATCATCCGCGCCAGTCTGCCGCCGGCTTCAAAGCTTTCATCATTGAGCCAGGTGCCGGCACTGAGGGCGCGCCAGGGCGTTCGGCCAATCGCTTGATCGAGGCGGCTCAGGCTGCCGGCCGGGACGGCACGGAGTTTTTCCAGGGTCACGTCGGCGGCGCTGATCGGCACGAACGGTGGCACATCATGCAGCAGCACCACCACCGGTTGGCGGGAGGGGTCGTCCACGGGGGCAGGCGTCTGGGCGATGGGTGCAGGCGTGACGATCCCGGGTTGCACGACAGGCTCGGGAACGGATTGGCGGCTGAGTGTGAGGCCCCAGTAACCGGCAATAATGGCGCCCACCAGAAACAAACCGGCCAGGCCCAGAGTGATACGACTGTTCATGACGGCTCTCCCTTTCCTGCTGCTTGAGACCTCGTCGCATCCACCGAGACAACTTCGCAATCAGGCAGCTATGAACATGGAACTATTTCGCTATTTGAAGGTAGCTCAGCTAGAGCGAAACGCCATTACTGGTCTGAAAATAACTAACGAAAGTAAGCAGCCAGGGTGAAAATGTGCCTTTTTTGGCGTCAACGAAGCGACTAATACTTTAGTGATAATTCGTTCTTACAGTTGTGGGTATGAGGAATGCCGACAATGCTGATGCTGGCAAAGGGGAACCATGTTGCGACCGTGCAACACCCGTCGTTGTCCAGGAGTACCGCCATGTCCTTTACGAAAATTGCTCAGAAGATCAAATCCGAAATCGCTTTTTACAAAGGCCTGGCCAAAGATACTGAGGGCGCTTCCGGTATCGAGTACGCGATTGTTGCGGCCATGGTTGCGGTGGTGATTGCCGGACTCAGCGCGGGAATGGGCACTACGATCACGAATATCTTTGGAAAAATCACCACTGCATTGGGCGGCACACCGTAACTTGCTAATGCGCCTAAGGGGTTCTAACGTCAGCGCTTCGTCCATTACAGGTGTTGCTTATGAACTTGCCTGCATCGCCACGCCAACAACTGCTTCTGGTTGATGATGAAGAGGACGCGTTGCTGGAACTGGCGGAGTTGCTGGAGGGCGAGGGCTTCAATTGCTTTACCGCCACCTCGGTCAAACTCGCGTTGCACCATCTGACGCACCATCCTGATATTGCGTTGGTGATTACTGATTTGCGGATGCCGGAGGAGAGCGGCATGTCGTTGATCAAGCGGTTGCGCGAGCATACGTCCCGCCAGCATTTGCCGGTGATTGTGACGTCGGGGCATGCGGACATGGAGGATGTCAGTGACATGTTGCGGTTGCAGGTGCTCGACCTGTTTCGCAAGCCGATTTATCACGTGCGGTTGTTGGAAACTTTGAATAATTTGTTTCCGCAGCCTCGCATGGAAGTTAGTCAGTAATGACAGCTTGATCGTTCCCACGCTCTGCGTGGGAATGCAGCCAGAGACGCTCCTCGTCCCAAGAGCCGAACGCAGAGCGTGGGACCGTTCGGGTCAGGCAACCGGCCGCCAATGCCCCGCCATATGCTCCAAATCCCCTGCACCCACCAACCTTAAATCCCCACTGGACCCCGCCGCACTGGCCAGCAATGTCACCTCACTGGGCAATCGCACCGGTTTGCGGAATTGCACCGCAATCTCGACATTCGCCGCCGGCAGATGATCGGCAAGCGCCGCCAGGGTTCGGGCCTTGTTCCACAACCCATGGGCGATGGCCGTCGGGAAACCGAAGAGTTTGGCGCTGACGGCACTCAGGTGAATCGGGTTGTAGTCGCCGGACACTTTGGCGTACTGCCGCCCAATGTCCGACGGCGCTTTCCAACGGGCCACTTCCGACATTTCCAGTGTCGATACCCACACGTCCTCGACGGGCTCGCCTGCGAGTTTGACCCCTCGGCACAACATCTGGCTTTCAGCTTCCCACAACGCCCCCAACTGATCGTCGAGCGTGATCACAAGGTCGAACGTCGCGCCCTTTTCATGTGGTTGAAGGTTTTGCACTTGAACGCTGACCCGCACGCGATTCACGCCGCCCATTGGGCGAAAGATGCGAATGCGGTTGCTCAGGTGAATCAACCCCAGCAGCGGAAATGGAAACTCCTTGGCCGTCAGCAATTGCATCTGCAAGGCGAACGCGAGGATGTGTGGATAGGTTGGCGGCAACAAACCGTTTTCGGCAAAACCGCAGACCTTGCGATAGTCCGCCAGGCGCTTCGGATCGACATTGATCCAGCAGCGCAAACCCGAATCGGGCAGGGTGGTGCCGGTGATTTTGCGTCGCGTCGCGGCCCGCACGTACAGTCCCGACAGGCTTGGTTCGCGGTTGAGTATGTGCCAATCGATGATCATGCCTAAGCTCCCAAAACACTTTGTCCGCACACTCGCAACGCTTGCCCGGTAAACGCGCCGGTGCCCGGTTGAGCCAGCCACGCCACCGCTTCGGCGACGTCTTGCGGCAGGCCACCCTGGCCCAGCGAACTCATGCGCCGCCCGGCCTCACGCACGCCGAACGGCAGGTGCGCGGTCATCTGGGTTTCGATGAACCCGGGTGCTACCGCATTGATGCTGATGCCGCGCTCATTCAGCAGCGGCGCCCAGGCTTGGGCCAGACCGATCAGCCCGGCCTTGCTCGCTGCGTAATTGGTTTGCCCGCGATTGCCGGCGATGCCGCTGATGGACGCCAGCAGGATCACCCGGCCGTTGTCGTGCAGGGTGCCGCTGTCGAGCAGTGCCTTGGTCAGCACTTGCGGCGCATTGAGGTTGACCGCCAGCACCGCGTCCCAGAATTCCGGGGTCATGTTGGCCAGGGTTTTATCCCGGGTGATGCCGGCGTTGTGCACCACGATGTCGATGCCGTCGGGCAGTTGCTCGATCAACTGCGCGGCGGCATCTTCGGCGCAAATATCCAGGGTGATGCTGCGCCCGCCGAGGCGTGCGGCGAGGGCTTCGAGGTCAGTCTTGGCCGGTGCTACGTCGAGCAGGATCACTTCAGCCCCGTCGCGGGCCAGGGTTTCGGCGATGGAGGCGCCGATGCCGCGTGCAGCACCCGTGACCAGTGCCTTGCGGCCGGCCAGTGGACGAGTCCAGTCCGTCACCTGTGTGTCGCAGGCATTCAAGCGAATCACTTGCCCGGAAACGAACGCACTTTTGGGCGAGAGGAAAAACCTCAGCGGGCCTTCCAGTTGATCCTCTGCCCCTTCGCCGACATAAATCAGCTGCAAGGTGCCGCCGCTGCGCAGCTCTTTGGCCAGCGAACGGCTGAAACCTTCCAATGCTCGCTGGGCGCTGGCGGCGAACGGATCGCTCAAGGTCTCCGGCGCGCGCCCCAGAATCACCAGGTGCGCGCTGTGATCGAGGTTTTTGATCAGTGGCTGGAAGAACGCGCGCAGCTGTTTGAGTTGATCGGTCTGCACCAAGTCACTGGCGTCAAACACCACGGCTTTGAGTTTGGGGCCGTGGCCGGGAATCCATGCGGTGGCCAGCGAAGGCTCGGTGCCGTAGCTGTAAATCGCGTCGGTCAGGCGGTTGGCGAAGGCACTGACTTTTTCCGTCAACGGGCCACCGCCGATCAACAGCGCCCCTTCGACAGGCCGCAGCCGGCCTGCTTGCCAGCGCTCCAGCCGAACCGGCGACGGCAGACCCAGGGCCCCGACCAAACGATGGCCAATGGACGAATTAGCGAAGTCGATATAGCGGTCAGACATGGAACGCGCTCCAGCAGCTGGGGTTCAAAGTGTGGACCACGAATGGCGTTTAGTCGTTCGATCCACGAGATAAGGCCTACGCTTGATCATTGTAGGAGCTGCCGAAGGCTGCGATCTTTTGATCTTGATCCCAAAAAACAGAGTCAAAAGATCGCAGCCTTCGGCAGCTCCTACAGGGGGCGGTGTTCACAATTGGATATTTCATCAGGAGCTTTTCATGACTCAGCTGCGCCGCATTGCGATTATTGGTGGTAACCGTATCCCCTTCGCCCGTTCCAACGGGCCGTACGACACCGCCAGTAACCAGGCGATGCTCACCGCCGCGCTCGAAGGCCTGATCGAACGCTACAACCTGCACGGTTTGCGCATGGGCGAAGTGGTGGCGGGGGCAGTGCTCAAGCACTCCCGGGATATGAGCCTGACTCGCGAATGTGTGCTCGGCTCGCGGCTGTCGCCAACCACCCCGGCCTACGACATTCAGCAGGCGTGCGGCACTGGTCTGGAAGCGACGTTGCTGGTGGCGAATAAAATCGCGCTGGGCCAGATCGAATGCGGCATCGCTGGCGGCGTCGACACCACCTCCGACGCGCCGATCGGCGTCAACGAAGGCCTGCGCAAAATCCTCCTGCAGGCCAACCACGCCAAAACCACGGCCGAGAAACTGAAAACGTTCCTGCAACTGCGCCCCCGTCACCTGATCCCGGATCTGCCACGTAACGGCGAGCCACGCACTGGCCTGTCGATGGGCGAGCACTGCGAGATGATGGCCCAGACCTGGAACATTCCGCGCGACGAACAGGACCAACTGGCGTTGGAAAGTCACCAGAAAATGGCCGCGTCCTACACCGAAGGCTGGCACAACGATTTGATGACGCCGTTCCTCGGCCTGACCCGCGACAACAACCTGCGCCCGGACCTGACCCTGGAAAAACTCGCCTCACTCAAACCGGTGTTCGAGAAAAGCGCCAAGGGCACCCTGACGGCGGGCAACTCGACGCCGCTCACCGATGGCGCGTCGCTGGTGCTGCTGGGCAGTGAAGAATGGGCCAAGGAGCGCGGCCTGCCGATCCTTGCCTATTGGCGTGACGGCGAGACGGCAGCGGTGGACTTCGTCAACGGTGCGGAAGGGCTGTTGATGGCGCCGGTGTATGCGGTGCCGCGTTTGCTGGCGCGCAACGGCCTGACCTTGCAGGACTTCGATTACTACGAAATCCACGAAGCCTTCGCCGCGCAGGTGCTCTGCACGCTGAAGGCGTGGGAGGACCCGCAATATTGCAAAACCCGCCTCGGTCTCGATGCGCCACTGGGCTCCATCGATCGCAGCCGCCTCAACGTCAAAGGCAGTTCACTGGCGGCGGGGCATCCGTTTGCCGCGACCGGCGCACGCATCGTCGCGAGCCTGGCGAAGTTGCTGGATGCGGCGGGGCAGGGGCGAGGGTTGATCTCGATCTGCGCCGCCGGTGGCCAAGGGGTTACGGCGATTATTGAGCGCTGAGGATCGCGGCGCTTTGCTGTGCGGCCAGTTGCCGGTTGCGGTTGGCATAACTCTCGGCCATGACCGAGCAGACGATCAGCTGCAACGGGTGGTAGATCATGATCGGCAGCAGGATCAGCCCGAGCCCTGGGTTGGCGCCAAAGATCAGCGCCGCCATTGGCGCACCGGCGGCCAGGGATTTCTTGCTGGCGCAAAATACCGCGGCGATTTCATCGGCCGGGCTGAATTTCAATGCGCGAGCGGTGCGGGTGGTCATCCACAGGATGATCGCCAGCAGGATCGCACTGCCGATCAGTGCCGTTAGGATCACGCTGTTGCCCTGCTTTTGCCACATCCCCGAGACCATCGAATTGCAGAACGCCGCGTAGACCAGCAACAGAATCACCAGCTTGTCGACGATGTTGGTGTAGCGCTTGTGGCGGGCGAAGAACTTGCCCAGGAATGGCCGCAGCAATTGGCCGAGCACCAGTGGCAACAGCAACATGGCGCAGAGGTCGAGCAGGGTTGAGCCCAGATCGATACCGCCCGCGCCGCTGCCAACCACGAAACTCACCAGCAACGGTGTCAGGAAAATCCCCAGAACGCTGGACAGGCTCGCGTTGAGAATCGCCGCCGGTACGTTGCCGCCTGCGCTGCCGGTCAGGGCCACGGACGAGGAGATGGTCGAGGGCAGGGCGCAGAGGTACAGGAAACCCAGCATCAGCAGTGACGGAATGTGCGAACCCAACAGCTTGTCACTGAGCAGCCATATCAGCGGAAACACCGCGAAGGTGAAACCCTGGACCATCACGTGCAGCTTCCAGTTTTTCAGACCGTGAGTGATCTGCTCGCTGGACAGGTTGACCCCGTGCAGGAAGAACACCAGGAACACGCCGATGTTGATCACGTATTCAGCATGCATTCCGCCGCCGGTGGCACCAAAGGTCGGGAAGAAATACGCCAGCAGCGTGGCGATCAACATGCCACACAAGAACCAGTCGGTGACCACGCGTTTGAGGTGTTTGAAGGCATGCATAACAGGCACCGAATACATTTGTAAGAATTGGTGACTTAGCCTAACGTCGGCGTCATCAGCCGTCTTGCGACATAAGGCCAATCAATGCCGACTAACGGACAACTTTCCCTCGAACGGACGATTCCGACGCTGACGGCGTTGCCGCGTCCGCTGTATGCCCGTGCGGAAAGTCTCAACGCCGGTTCATGGACGCCGCCGCATCGACACGATTGGGTGCAGTTTTCCTACGCGATCAGCGGCGTTCTCGGCGTGCACACCGCCGAAGGCAGTTTTTTTGCGCCGCCGCAGTGGGGAATCTGGATTCCGGCGGATCTTGAACACCAGGTGGTGACTTCAATGCGCGCCGAGATGCGCAGCCTCTATGTGCGCCGCGAGGATTGTGAATGGGCGGACGGGCGTTGCCGGGTGCTGGAAGTGACGCCGTTGGCCCGGGAGCTGATCAAGAGTTTTTGTTTGCTGCCGGTTGAATATCCACAGGGCGACAGCCAGGCATCGCGGCTGGTGAGTGTACTGCTGGATCAGTTGGCGCATCTGCCGGAAGTTGGCTTCTCGCTACCGTTACCGCGCCATGAACGGTTGCTCGGGTTGTGCAACGAGCTGATCGAAAGCCCTGAGCGGAATGTGACGTTGCAGGAGTGGGCCGAGCGGTTGGGGACGTCGGAGAAGACCTTGATGCGGCTCTTTCAGCGTGAAACCGGGTTGAGCTTTCGAGGGTGGCGACAACGGATGCGGTTGCTGTCGTCGTTGAGTTTGCTGGAGGAGGGGGACAGCGTGACCAACGCCGCGCTGTCTTGTGGGTATGACTCGACTTCGGCGTTTATTGCGGCGTTCAAAAGCCTGTTCGGGTTTACCCCGGGAGAATTGTTCAAGCAGTGACGACGCTAAAAGATCGCAGCCTGCGGCAGCTCCTACAGGATGTACGCCGATCCCCTGTAGGAGCTGCCGAAGGCTGCGATCTTTTGATCTTTAGGTTCTAAAGCGCCGAACCAACCCATCCAGCTCATTCGACAACCCCGCCAGACTCTGCGAATCCAGCCGCGCCGAGTTCGCCAGTTCCGCCACCAACTGCGCATCACCATGAATCTGGTTGATGTGCCGATTGATGTCTTCAGCCACCTGATGCTGTTCTTCCGCCGCGGTAGCGATCTGGGTGTTCATGTCGCGAATCACGTCCACCGATTCCCGAATCAGCCCGAAGCTGCTGCGTGCTTCACCGATCCGCGTCACCGATTGCTGGGACACTTCCAGGCTCGCATGCATTTGCTGTGTCACCTGACTGGTACGTTTGGCGAGGTTGCCCAGCAAACCGTCGATTTCCGCCGTGGAATCCGCCGTGCGTTTGGCCAGCGCCCGAACTTCATCGGCCACCACCGCAAACCCTCGACCCTGTTCACCGGCCCGCGCCGCTTCAATGGCCGCGTTCAGCGCCAGCAGGTTGGTCTGTTCGGCAATCGAGCGAATGGTCCCGAGGATTGACTGAATGTCGTTGCTATCGCGCTCAAGCTGTTGCATCGACTGGGCCGACTGTTCGATTTCCTGGCTCAAGCGATCAACGCTGGTCACGGCCGCATCAATCTGCTGCTGACCTTCACGCGCCTGGCGCTGGCCGCTGTCGGCCGATTCCGCCGCCTGGCTGCAAGAGCGCGCGACTTCGTTGGCGGTGGCGACCATTTCGTGGAACGCCGTGGACACCATGTCCACCGCTTCACGCTGGCGCCCGGCGGCTTCGGCCATGTCGCTGGAGACTTGGGTCGAGCTCTTGGAGGTCGCGAGGATCTTGGTCGCGGCGCCACCGATGCTCTGGATCAGGTTGCGAATCGCCGTCAAAAACTGGTTGAACCAGTTGGCCAGTTGCGCGGTTTCGTCGCTGCCACGGATTTCCAGGTTCTTGGTCAGGTCGCCTTCACCTTGGGCGATGCCTTCCAGACCGCTGGCCACGCTGCGGATCGGCCGCACGATGACGCTGGCGAAACTGGCGCCGAGGATGGCGAAGAACACCGCCAGCACAGCCGCGATGATCGCGATCAGCCAGGTCAGTTGGGTGGCCGAGCTCATCACGTCGGTTTGCTTGATCAGGCCGATGAACGTCCAGCCCAGTTGCTCCGACGGCCAGACGTTGGCCATGTAGCGCTCGCCGTTCAGCTCGACTTCCACCAGACCTTTGCCGGCCTTGGCCAGTTGCGCGTAGCCGTCGCCGAGGCTGCTCAGCGCTTTAAAGTTGTGTTCCGGTTGCTTCGGATCGACCAGCACGGTGCCGGTGTTTTCCAGCAGCATCAGGTAGCCGGTTTCACCGAGCTTGATCTGTTTGACGATTTCAGTGAGCTGCTTGAGCGTCACGTCGATGCTGACCACGCCGCCATGGGTGCCCAGTTTGTTGTCGATGGTGCGCACGGTACTGACGTACGTCGCGTCGTCCTGGGCCCAGTAATAGGCCTCAGTGCGGAACGGTTTGCCCGGTTTGGCCTGGGCAGCCTTGTACCAGGGGCGTTGGCGCGGGTCGTAATTGCTCAGCTTCGCATCGTCCGGCCAGGATACATAACCGCCCGCCGCGGTGCCGAGGATGGCATAGGCGTAGGACGGGTGACTGTTACCCAGGTCCTGAAGGAGGCCGAAGACCTTCTTGTCCATCTCGCCTTGAGGAATGCTCTCGGCGTTGGCGCTCATATAAGTCTTGAGGCTGTCGTCGGAATTCTTGATCAACGGTTGGGTCGCCAGGTAATCCACGTTCTGGCTGATGCCGTCAAAGAACAGTTGCATGGCGTTGCTGACCTGACGAATTTCGCGGCCACTGCCGTCGACGAAACTGTCCTTGGCATCACTGCGCAAGTTCAGCACAACCAGGGTAGCGACCAGCACCACCGGCAAGCAGGCGATGATTGCAAACGCCCAGGTCAACTTCTGTTTGATGTTCATCCGCGCTCCAGATTTTTCTTGTAGGCCCACGCAGTGCAGATGACTCGCGGATTATTGGCAGAACGATTGTCGGACAAGTCAATTTGTCTCTGATGACTTCGGCTGGCCGAGGCGGAAATTGAGGCCTGTTGAGAAAAATCCTACGAAGGGTATGAATCGAGATGTCAGCTTCTGTCGCAAATACCCGCTTAGCCCTTCAGCAACAAGTGACGCAGGGTCAGCTATGATCTGTTGCGGCCGATCACGACCGGCGGTTGTTGACCGATTAATCCGGCACATTGTGTGCTTGTTGACGGTCACAGGAACGTTCATAGGTCGGCAACCCCTCCCCCGAATGAGTGGATTGCCGTATAACGAATGACTTTCGCGTGTTTGGTAATAAAGGACCCCCAATAAAAGCTGATGAAGACTCCAAAACGCATTGAACCCCTGATCGAGGACGGTCTGGTCGACGAGGTGCTGCGCCCACTCATGAGTGGTAAAGAAGCAGCTGTTTATGTGGTGCGCTGCGGCAACGAGTTACGTTGCGCGAAGGTCTACAAGGAGGCGAATAAACGCAGTTTCCGTCAGGCGGCCGAGTATCAGGAAGGCCGCAAGGTGCGCAACAGCCGTCAGGCTCGAGCGATGGCCAAGGGCTCCAAGTTCGGCAAGAAAGAAACCGAAGACGCCTGGCAGAATGCCGAAGTGGCGGCGTTGTTCCGTCTGGCCGGTGCTGGCGTGCGGGTTCCTCAGCCTTACGACTTCCTTGAAGGCGTGCTGCTGATGGAACTGGTGGCTGACGAGTACGGTGATGCCGCGCCGCGTCTGAACGACGTGGTGCTGGAACCGGATCAGGCGCGCGAGTATCACGCGTTCCTGATTTCGCAGATCGTGCTGATGTTGTGTACCGGTCTGGTGCATGGTGACCTGTCGGAGTTCAACGTACTGCTGACCCCGACCGGCCCGGTGATCATCGACCTGCCACAAGCGGTCGACGCGGCGGGCAACAACCACGCGTTCAGCATGCTGGAGCGGGATGTTGGCAACATGGCGTCCTACTTCGGGCGGTTTGCGCCGGAGTTGAAAAAGACCAAGTACGCCAAGGAAATGTGGGCCCTGTTCGAAGCCGGCACCTTGCACCCGGCCAGCATCTTGACCGGCGAGTTCGACGAGCCGGAAGAGTTGGCTGACGTTGGCGGGATCATGCGCGAGATCGAGGCCGCACGCCTTGATGAAGAGCGCAAGCAAGCGGTGCGCGCGGCAGATGATGCGCCACCGGGCAAAACCGAAGAGCCGCCTCCGCCCTGGATGCAGTGATCGGTTAACGAAAAACCCGGCTTCGGCCGGGTTTTTTGTAGATGCTTGTCACCGCATCTCCAAACACTGGAGATCAAATGTGGGAGCGAGCTCGCTCCCACATAGATATCCGTAGTTCGATAAATCGCGACACCCACACTCAAGGACTGAATGTGAACACCTCCACCCGCAACGCCCAACTGATCATCACCGCCCGTCTGGTCTCGGACTTTGGCGCCTTCCTCAACATGGTCGCCCTGGCCACCTACGTCTACCTGCTCAGCAACAGCGCCATGAGCGTTGGGGTCTTTCTCGCCAGCCGCGTGGCGGGTGGGATCTTCGCCAGCCTCATCGGTACGACGTTTTATCGCCGCTGGGCTGGGCGCATGCCGCTGATTGCCTTCGACCTGTTGCGCGCCGGGCTGCTGGGCCTGCTGCTTGTGCTACCTGTCGCCCAGCAGATGCTGCTGTTACCGGTGATCGCTTTCGGTCTGGGATTCGGCAACTCAATGTTCGCCATTGGCCTCAACAGTCAGTTGCCGCACTTGATCGAGGCTGAGCATTTGCTCAAGACCAACGCCTGGATCACCTCGGCGTCGTCGGCAGCCATGGTCGGCGGAAGTCTGGTGTCGGGGCTGTTAGTGGCGGCATTCGGCTTTGAAACGGTGTTTGCATTGAACGTGGTCACTTATTTGTTGGCCGCACTGTTCATCTTGCCGCTGCGTTTTTCACAACCTGCGCCCAGTGCCGAACCCATCCACGAACGTGGTGAATGGGCGGCCCTGCTCCAGGGGCTGCGCAGTACACCGGTGGTGGCGGCGATGCTCGCCGTGGCGATGGCTGACACCCTTGGCAGTGCCGCGCACAACGTGGGGTTTCCGATCATTTCAAAACTGCTGACGCCCGAGTCGGCCAGCACCACGCTGGGTCTGATGCTGGCGGTCTGGGCCAGCGGAAAACTCATCGGCGCGCGCATCGCCAGCCGGCTGAAAGGATCGGACAACGTGAACCTGGAGCGGCGATTTTTCTTTGGTGTGTTGCTGATGTCCTGCGGCTTCATCCTGATGTTTCAGCAACAAACGCTCTACGGTTTGCTGTTGTTTTCGTTGCCGGCGGGATTGGGCGACGGGTTCTCGGAAGTCGGCCTGATGTCACGTCTGCAGCGCGAACCGGACAGCCTGCGCCTGCCGATTTTCAGCTTCCTGACGCTATTGCAAATGACCGGGTTCGGCGTTGGCATGCTGATCGCCGCGCCGTTCTATTCGTGGTGGACGCCGGGTGCCGTGGTGCTG
The DNA here is from genome assembly GCF_039888995.1 of Pseudomonas rossensis. NCBI lineage: Bacteria > Pseudomonadati > Pseudomonadota > Gammaproteobacteria > Pseudomonadales > Pseudomonadaceae > Pseudomonas > Pseudomonas rossensis. The sequence continues at coordinate 59,246 of NZ_JBBWCB010000013.1, forward strand.
TTGTTTCACGGGATTCCCCTCACCACCTTGTTGGTGGTGAAGGGGCTAGCAATCAGGGGCGAGCGGGTGGGGCGCAGCAGCCCGACTCCAGATTCTTGAGGATCGGGCAGTCGGGACGGTGATCACCGTGGCAGTGTTCGACCAGGTCCTGCAGGGTGTCGCGCAGTTGGCCGAGTTCGCGGATTTTCTGGTTCAGCTCGTCGATGTGCTGACGGGCCAGGGCCTTCACGTCGGCGCTGGCTCTTTGGCGGTCCTGCCAAAGGGTCAGCAGTTTGCCGACCTCTTCCAGTGAGAACCCCAGGTCCCGGGAACGCTTGATGAACGCCAGGGTATGCAGGTCGTCGTCGCCGTAAACCCGATAGCCGCTGTCGGTACGATGGGCGGCCTTGAGCAAGCCGATGGATTCGTAATAACGAATCATCTTTGCGCTCAGGCCGCTTTGGCGGGCCGCTTGGCCGATGTTCATCGGTTGTCCTCCAGATCCTTGGGTTTCCAGGTTTTCAACAGTAGCGCATTGCTTACCACGCTGACGCTCGACAACGCCATGGCCGCACCGGCCAGCACCGGGTTGAGGAAACCGAACGCTGCCAGCGGAATACCGATCAGGTTGTAGACGAAGGCCCAGAACAGGTTCTGACGAATCTTCGCATAAGTCTTGCGGCTGATCTCCAGCGCCGCCGGTACCAGCCGCGGGTCGCCGCGCATCAGGGTGATCCCGGCCGCGTGCATCGCAACGTCGGTGCCACCGCCCATGGCGATGCCGATGTCTGCGGCGGCCAAGGCGGGTGCGTCGTTGATGCCGTCGCCGACCATCGCCACGACGCCGGTTTTTTTCAGTTCGGCGACGGTGGCGGCTTTGTCCGCCGGTAATACTTCGGCGTGGACATCCCTGATGCCCAGCGCCTCGGCAACCACTTTGGCACTTCCGCGATTATCGCCAGTCAGCAGATGGCTGCTGATGTTACGTGCACTGAGTTGTTGCACAGCTTGCAGCGCGCCGGATTTGAGGGTGTCGCCGAAAGCGAAGAGGCCCAATACTCGTGGCTCGGAGCTTTGCTCGATCAGCCAGGACAGGGTCCGGCCTTCGGTTTCCCACGCGGTGGCGGACTCAGCCCATTCACCGGCGCTCAAGCCGCTCTCTTCCAGGAGGCGACGATTGCCCAACGCCAATCGACGACCGTCCAGATTGCCCGCGATGCCACGGCCGCTCAGGGACTGGCTGTCGGTGACATCGGCCACCGTCAAACCGCGTTCGGCGCAAGCGTCCAGAACCGCCTTGGCCAGTGGATGCTCGCTGCCGCGTTGTAGGGCGCCGGCCATTTGCAGCAACGCCGCTTCGTCATTGTTGATTGCGCTCAGATGAGCGATGCGCGGAGTACCCGAAGTCAGCGTGCCAGTCTTGTCGAAGACCACCGCACTGACTTCATGGGCACGCTCCAACGCTTCGGCGTCCTTGATCAGAATCCCGTGGCGCGCCGCCACGCCGGTGCCGGCCATGATCGCTGTCGGCGTGGCCAACCCCAGGGCGCACGGGCAAGCGATCACCAATACCGCCACGGCATTGATCAGCGCCGTTTCCATCGGCGCGCCGTACAACCACCAACCGATCAAGGTTGCCAGCGCAATCAGCAGAACCGTAGGGACAAACACCTGACTGACTTTATCCACCAGTTTCTGGATCGGTGCCTTCGCGGCTTGAGCATCTTCGACGAGGCGGATGATGCGGGCGAGCACGGTTTCCGCGCCCAAGGCCAGGGTGCGAACGAGCAACCGGCCTTCGCCATTGATCGCGCCGCCGGTGACCTTGTCGCCGGGTTGTTTGGGCACCGGCAGGCTTTCGCCGCTGATCAGCGCTTCGTCGGCGTGGCTCTGGCCTTCGACCACTTCACCGTCCACCGGGAAGCGTTCGCCGGGTTTGACCATGACGAGATCATTCAGACGCAATGCGCTGATGGCGACATCTTGCTCGCGGCCGTCGATCACCTGAATCGCCCGCTCCGGGCGCAAGGCTTCGAGGGCGCGAATGGCACTGGCGGTCTGGCGTTTGGCGCGGCTTTCCAGGTATTTGCCCAACAACACCAAGGCAATCACCACCGCCGAGGCTTCGAAATACAGGTGCGGCATGCGCCCGGAGGCGGTGGCCCATTCATAGAGACTCAAGCCATAACCGGCGCTGGTGCCTAACGCCACCAGCAAATCCATGTTGCCCGCACCGGCGCGCACGGCTTTCCAGGCAGCGACGTAAAAGCGCGCACCGAAGATGAATTGCACCGGCGTGGCCAACGCGAATTGCACCCAGGCCGGGAGCATCCAGTGCACACCGAACGGTTGCAGCAGCATTGGCAGGACCAGCGGCGAAGCGAGGACGATCGCCATGGTCAAGGCCCAACGCTCGCGGTGCAGGCGTTGTTGTTGATTATCGGTTTGCGGGTGTTCGGCTTCCCAGACGCTGGCGCTGTAGCCAGCCTTGGTCACGGCCGCGATCAAGGTTTGCGCATCGATCTGGCCGAGCAGTTCAAGGTGGGCGCGTTCATTGGCCAGGTTGACGCTGACACTTTTGACTCCCGGCACCTTGGCCAGCGCTCGTTCGACCCGGCCGACGCAAGAGGCGCAGGTCATGCCGTCGATGCTCAATTCCAGACTCTGCTGCGGCACGCTGTAACCAGCCTGCTGCACCGCGTCCATCAAGGCCGGCAGGCTGTCGCTGGGCGCTTGAACCCGGGCCTGTTCGGTGGCCAGGTTGACGCTGACGGCAGAGGCGCCGATGACTTTGCTCAAGGCACGCTCGACACGTCCGGCGCAACTGGCGCAGGTCATGCCGGCAATCGGCAGATCGAAAGTGGTGGATTCGGACATCGGTCACGCTCCCTGTAGAAGATGCCTACAGGATCAACCTTGCCATGCGGGTAAGGTCAAGTGCCATGTCTCAGATCAAAAGATCGCAGCCTGCGGCAGCTCCTACATTGACCGCGTGTTAACCCGATCCCGTAGGAGCTGCCGCAGGCTGCGATCTTTTTACAGGAAACTCAATATTCGAGAGCGGCAGGTTTCAGGTACATCCCTTCCTGCGTCATCGCAATCCGGAACTTCAACACGTCACCGGCCTTGAGCGTGATGTTCTGCGAACCCGGTGCGAGCATGCCCGGGTTGCAACCCGGCGCCTGGCCCGGCAGCAGCTTCAGGCGCAGGGACACATTGCCCGGCGGCAGATTGAACGAGGTGCTTTGTTCCTGGAACAACCGCGCCGACAGCTGATCGTGAATGTACACGCCGATCTCGCAGGAGCTCGCAACTTCCAGGCGCTCGCGGGAAATGATCAGCACGCCGTAGTCCAACCCGGCGGCTTGAACTGAAGGTGTCGCGGCAAATAGGCTGAGAAAGCCAAACAGGCTGAGAGCTGACCAGCGCATGGCTGAATCTCCTGATGTCGAGTCATTGATGGACGCAGCTTGGCCGAGCGCGGCGCTGATTGCCAGCCCGGCAGCTCACTTCAGAACTTGACCTTGCCATGATGGCAAGCTCGAGACTGCACGCAACCTCACTCAAGGAGTCATCCCATGCAAGTGTTCAACGTTCAAGGCATGTCCTGTGGTCACTGCGTCAAAGCCATCACCCAGGCGCTGCAAGCCAAGGATCCTGCGGCCAGCGTGCGTATCGATCTGGCTGCGAAAGAAGTCGGCGTCGAGAGCGCTTTGTCGGCGGATCAGGTGATCGCGGTGATCACCGAAGAAGGTTACGAGGCGAAAGTCGCCTGAAGCTTTTTGATAGTTAGCGACCTAACGGAATGTTCAAGGCGTCCATGCGCGGCTAGACTGTGGGGCTGCCGACCCCTGTCCAACTGGATGCCTGATGAATTTCCGTAGCATTTTGATTCTTGGCGCCTTGAGCGCCTTCGGTCCGCTGGCGATCGATTTCTATCTGCCGGCTTTCCCGGCGATGGCGCTCGCCTTCGGCACCGATGAAAAACACGTTCAGCTGACCCTGGCGGCGTATTTCCTTGGCTTGTCCATCGGTCAACTGGCTTATGGCCCGGTGGCGGATCGTTTTGGTCGACGCATTCCCTTGCTGACCGGTGTCGGCTTATTCACCGCGGCCTCTCTGGCCTGTGCCTATGCGCCGAACCTCGAATGGCTGATCGGCGCACGTTTCGTTCAGGCGTTGGGCGGGTGCGCGGGGATGGTGATCGCGCGGGCGATTGTCAGCGATAAATGCGATGCAGTGGGTTCGGCGAAGGTCTTTTCGCAGCTGATGCTGGTGATGGGCCTGGCGCCGATTCTTGCGCCGATGCTGGGTGGGCTGTTGGTCAACACCACGGGCTGGCAGTCGATCTTTCTCGTGTTGACCGGTTTCAGTGCGCTGGCAGGGTTTGCCGTGGCGCTCGGGCTGCCGGAAAGTCTGCCGGCCCATGTGCCGCGTCAACCGTTGTCCGGTGCGTTGAATCAGTACGGTCGACTGTTGTCGGATCCGGTGTTCCTCGGCCACGCCTTGACCGGTGGCATCGCCATCGCCGGGATGTTTGCCTACATCGCCGGTTCACCGTTCGTCTTCATCAAACTTTATGGCGTGCCGCCCGAGCATTTCGGCTGGCTGTTCGGCACCAACGCGGCGGGTTTCATCCTGGTGGCGCAGCTCAATGCACGATTGCTGGCCAAGCGCGGCCCGGCGTTTCTGCTGGCGCGCACCGTGTGGATCTACGTCGGCGCGGGCCTGGCGCTGCTGGCCGTCAGTTCGCTGCACACTGCGCAGCTATGGCCGTTGCTGATTCCGCTGTTTGTCTGCATCGCCAGCCTCGGTTGCATCCTTCCCAACGCCTCGGCCTGCGCGATGAACGGGCAGGGCGCGCGGGCGGGTAGTGCGTCGGCGATGCTCGGTTGCCTGCAATTCAGCGTCGCCGCCGGGGCAGCAGCATTGGTGGGTGTTTTACACGATGGCAGCGCCATGCCGATGGCCATGGTCATCAGCCTGTGCGGAATACTGGTGGTGAGCGTGGCGATGCTCACCCGGCGCTTGCAAAATGCCCGGGCGCTGGCGCAAGCCCAGGTCTGAGGATTGACTCAGCCAGCCGCGCGTTGCTGCTGGTCGGGAAATTGATGAGGGGCGTGCAGGCGCGCTTCAAGGGTTCGGGTGAAGGCGCGGGCTTCGGCTTCGCTACGGAACGTCACAGAATGTTGGTCCAGGCGGACCTGCCACTGGGATTTAGCCACTTCTTTTATCAGGATCTTCATTGCTGACCTCCATATGTAAAAGATTGCATCGCAGAGGTTTCGATTGTAGACCCGAATACGATCGCAATTATGACAACGGTCAACTCTCTGACTGACGGTGTCGTCCTTTACCGGACGACACGTCTGTCAATGTGTTTCAGAATCCTTCAAGCACAATCTTGCCCCTGGATTTGCCGCTCTCCAGAAGTTCGTGGGCGCGACGCAGGTTGGCCGCGTTGATGGTGCCGAAGTGTTCACCCACCGTAGTTTTCAGCGTCCCGGCGTCGATCAGTTCAGCCACGCGGTTAAGCAATTTGTGCTGCTCGATCATGTCTGCGGTTTCGAACAGCGAGCGGGTGTACATGAACTCCCAGTGCAGCGACAGGCTCTTGCGCTTGAGCTTGGTCACGTCCAGCGCCTTTGGATCATCGATCAGGGCCAGTTTGCCTTGCGGCGCCAAAGCCTCGACTAACTGATCCAGGTGGTGATCGGTCTGGGTCAGGCTGGCGACGTGGGTCACCTGATCGACACCCGCGCGTTTGAGTTCTTCGCTCAACGGCTGGCTGTGATCGATCACCAGGTCGGCACCCAGCTCACGAACCCAGCTCTGGGTTTGCGGGCGGGAAGCCGTGCCGATCACTTTCAGCCCGGTGAGTTGGCTGGCCAGTTGCGTAAGAATCGACCCCACACCGCCAGCAGCACCGACGATCAACAGGCTCTGGCCTTCATCGGTTTTGCCTTCACGCACTTGCAGGCGCTCGAAGAGTAATTCCCATGCGGTGATAGCGGTCAGCGGCAGCGCGGCGGCGTCGGCGAAACCGAGGGTCTTCGGCATATGGCCGACGATCCGCTCGTCTACCACGTGCAGTTCGCTGTTGCCGCCCGCGCGGGCGATGGAGCCGGCGTAGAACACGTTGTCGCCGGCCTTGAACAGCGTGACTTCACTGCCGACGGCCTTGACCACGCCGGCCACGTCCCAGCCCAGCACTTTCGGCGTGCCCGCTTCAGGCTGGACGTTCTGGCGGACTTTGGTGTCCACCGGATTGACCGAGATGGCTTTGACTTCCACCAACAGGTCACGCGGGCCGGCAACCGGGTCTGGCAGTTCGATGTCTTGCAGAGCGTTTGAGTCGCTGATTGGCAAGGAGGCGTAGTAGGCAATGGCTTTCATTGGAGCTCCTGAAAAGTAATAAGGAAGGGGGTCATCAGACGATGGAGCGCAGGCGCTTGAGGTCGAAGTGTTCGAGAAAGTCGCCAGCCTTGGCGCGGAAGTTCTGGACATGCGCGCTGGCGTCATGGGCTTGCAGGGCTTCGTCACTGCTCCATTTTTCGATCATGTAGAAAGCGTGAGGATTGGCGAGGTCCTGGTGCAAGTCGTATTGACCGCAACCGGCCTCGGCGCGGGTCGGTTCCAGCAGCGCACGCAGGTGCTGTTCGAGGGCGTCCTGCTGGCCGGCTTTGGCGATGAGGGTGGCGATGGCGGTAAAAGGCTGGGACATGTTCGGCTCCGGGAACGGGATGAATTCGATGGGACGGATGATTGGCTATTTCTCTGCAAGATAAAACCCGCTTAAAGAGCAGTCTCTTTCAATATTTTTTTGATAATCGAGGCTGGAAAATGCTGCGTTTCGATGACTTGCAGTTGTTTGTCCGGGCCGCGGACCTGGGCAGTTTGTCAGCGGCGGCGCGGGGGATGGACATGTCGGCCGCGGTGGCCAGTGCGGCGTTGAAACGCATCGAACAGCAGCTCGCCGCCCGGTTGCTCGCCCGCTCTACCCGCAGCCTGCGGTTGACCGCTGAAGGCGAGGGGTTTCTCGAATACGCTCGGGCTGCCTTGAGCAATCTCGATGAGGGACGGCGTTTATTGGCCAGCGGTCAGGACCAGGTCAGCGGGATTTTGCAGCTCTCGGCGCCTTCGGACTTTGGCCGCAATCTGCTGCTGCCCTGGCTGGACGAGTTTCAGCGTGAGCATCCGAAACTCAGGGTGCGTTTGCTGCTGGGCGACCGTATCGCCGACCTGTTCCGCCAACCGGTGGACATCGCTCTGCGTTACGGCGAGCCGGAAGACTCAAGCCTGGTGGCGCTGCCCATTGCTCCGCAGAACCGCCGCGTGCTCTGTGCCGCCCCGAGTTACCTGGCCCGGCATGGCGAGCCTCGGCAACTGGAGCAACTGGCTCAGCACAACTGCCTGCTGTTCATGCTCGGCAGCCGGGTCCACGACCATTGGAGTTTCCACGACGGCAAACGCGAGGTCAGCCTGACCGTCAGCGGCGATCGTTTCAGCGATGATGCCGATGTCGTGCGTCTGTGGGCTGTGGCAGGTGCCGGGATCGCCTACAAATCCTGGCTCGATGTCGCGGCCGATGTGCTGGCCGGTCGATTGAAAGTGCTCATGCCGGAACTGCTCTGTGAGCGCGCACCGCTGAATTTTCTGTGCGCCCATCGCGCACAATTGAGTAAGCCGGTGAACCTTTTGCGGGAAATGCTCGCCAGCCGATGCGCCCGGTTGAGTAGCCAATATCCGACGTTATCGGGCCCCGATCATTAGTCGCAGGCAAATAGCGAAATTTCACTCAGGAACTATCACCACCAATGGTTTCCCAAGGGCAGGAACCGGCGGTTAACCCGCATATACTAGCGCTCGCCTCATGTACGCACCGTCGATCTCGCAATGGCGAGTCCACGTCCGAGTCAGCCAGGCCCCATGGTCAATCGCCGCGGCTTTGCGAAACCTGCGAAGCAATGGCCTGTGCGATTGGCTGGCTTTGCCCGGTTTATGGCGGTTTCCACGCCTTGGCCGACGACACATTACTGGTCAAGATGTCTCTGAGCAGTAGACGAAACGATTCAACAGGGAGTGAATACATCACATCTGGGGCGTTTGTCCGCCGGAGGTCTGTTGAAAGTCGAAATCCGCGGCCGCAAGCGGTTCTTTCGTCTTGCCGCACCCGAAGTGGGGGCCGCGATTGAGGCACTGGCCAGCGCCACCCTGGCCAGCACGCCTCGGGAAATTCCGGACGTTTTCAAGCGCACGACACCCATCGCCAAACCTCAGGCGGCACCTTCGTCACTCTTGCGCGCCAGGCTTTGCGACGACCATTTGGGCGGCACCCTTGCCGCCGATCTTTACCAGCGTCTGCTGGATGCAGGCTGGATCGAACAGTTCGATCAGCGGGTAATGATCACTCACAAGGGCGCCACGCAATTGGCGACACGGGGTGTGTTCATCCAGGCGCTGGCTCATCGCAACAGCCGAGTCGCCTGCGCTTGTCCGGACTGGAGCGAAAGACGCCCACACATGGGCGGATCACTGGGGGCGGCGTTGCTGCAATTGTTCATGCAGTCAGGTTGGCTGAGCCTGCCCAACGATTCGCGAGCCTTGCAGATCACCGCCGCGGGGCAACGTGAAATCCATCGGTTCGCCAAGGAAACTGAGCTGGAAATGGCGTTCTAGACGCATCGAGATCGACGTCCGAAGCTTCGGGCGTCGTTCAGAGCTGCGAACAGGTCGCATCCAGCAGTAACCCCCAGCGGCTATCGCGCACACTCGTCCGGGGACTTTCGGATTGGGGGAATGTGGCATGGAAACACGAGGCTTCAGCGCGGCAGAACGACTGGAACGGCTGCCCATCAGCGGTTATCACCGGATCATTTTCATCATCATTGCCCTGGCGTTTTTCTTCGACTCCATGGACCTGGCGATGATGACCTTCCTGCTCGGCTCAATCAAAACCGAGTTTGGCCTGAGCACGGCGCAGGCCGGGTTGCTGGCCAGTTCGAGCTTTTTCGGCATGGTTGTGGGGGCGTCACTGTCCGGCATGTTGGCCGACCGCTTCGGGCGCAAACCGGTGTTTCAGTGGAGCATCGTGTTGTGGGGGATCGCCAGCTACCTGTGCTCCACGGCGCAGAACATCGAAACGCTGACGTTGTTTCGAATCCTGTTGGGGATCGGCATGGGCATGGAGTTTCCCATCGCTCAATCGATGCTCTCGGAGCTGATTCCTGCCAAACGGCGCGGGCGTTACATTGCGCTGATGGATGGTTTCTGGCCGCTGGGGTTCGTCGCCGCTGGCGTGCTGTCGTACTTCCTGCTGCCGGTGATTGGCTGGCGGGACATCTTCCTGGTGTTGGCGGTGCCGGCGGTGTTTGTCCTGGCGATTCGCTTTTTCATTCCCGAATCACCGCGCTGGCTGGAACAGGCCGGGCATCATGACATGGCGGACAAGGTCTTGCTGTGCATCGAAGATCGGGTCCGGACATCTCTGGGACGTTCGGATCTGCCTGAGCCGATCCGCCTGCCAAGCGTCGCGAGTACGCCGGGCCATTTCTTTTCCGCATTGCAGCAAATCTGGTCGCCGCTGTACCGCCAGCGCACGATGATGATCTGGAGCGTCTGGTTCTTTGCCTTGCTGGGGTTCTATGGCCTGACGTCCTGGCTCAGTGCCTTGCTGCAGCAGTCGGGTTTTGCCGTGACTCAGTCGGTGTATTACACGGTGCTGATTTCCCTCGGCGGGATTCCCGGTTTCCTGATGGCCGCCTGGCTGGTGGAGCGTTGGGGACGTAAACCGGTGTGCGTGGTGACGTTGCTCGGCGGCGGGGTGATGGCGTTTCTGTATGGTCAGAGCGCGGTATTTGGCGGCAACGTCAGCCTGTTGATTGCATCGGGGCTGCTGATGCAGTTTTTCCTGTTCGGCATGTGGGCGGTGCTTTACACCTACACGCCGGAGTTGTACCCGACATCGGCGCGGGCCACTGGCTCGGGTTTCGCTTCGGCGATTGGCCGCGTGGGTTCGTTGCTCGGGCCAATGGTGACCGGGCTGGTGTTCCCGATGACCGGGCAGGGTGGGGTGTTTGCGCTGGGGGCGATGTGTTTTGCGATTGCGGCGGGGGTGGTGTGGG